>NZ_JBZAYA010000040.1:0-13930 GCF_058244265.1 Arthrobacter sp. SE2
GGATTAGACGAAGTTGCAATGAGCCGCTGGCCTCATCCAACCCTGACACGTAGGGACCCTCCAGATCCCAAGTATTGTTGGGTGGCTGTAGCAATCACTTCATTCCGGCAATTGGGAGGCGCAAGAGCCGCCCAGTTCGCCGTAAAAAGGCTATGTCTGGATTTGCCATCTAAGTGGTGAGACAACGAAAAATACGTGCAAAAACGGCCAATCTACGTGTAATAAAGGCTCCATCTACGTGTCACAAAAGGAGCGTCTACGTGTTTAAGGCCGAAACACGTAGACGGCTGCCATCCCGCTGCAGCTAGCATCGTCGCCGCTCGGATGGCACGTTTCTGGTTCCATCCACTTCAGGTCGGTCCGCTGTTCGCGACCTTCACCTTCGGTCCGAGCATCCTGAAAGCATTCGGAATAGGCGAAGGCAACCTCTACAACCTCGGCTCAGTCACAATCGACCTTGTCTTCCTTGCCGACTGCATTCCGGCGCCGAGGCTGATCGAAACCTGAGGCCGCCGGCCGCTCATCATCTGGTGCTTCGCCATCTTGGCCATCCTGCCCTTCATCCTGGGCTTTGTCCCGCCGGCCCCCTTGGCCATCATTGTGGGCTGCTTGGTGACTTACGCCCTCTTCCCCGGAGGACCCAGCATCCTGGAGTGGCCTACCCGAGCGAAATCTTCCCCACCCACGTCCGCGCCTGCACCGTCGGCATCACCACCGCCGTCAGCCGCATCGATGCCGCACTCGGAACGTTCGCGCTGCCCTTCGGACTCAGCTACTAGGGCATCGGCCCCCATGATTATTGACGCATCACCGCCCTCGGATTCCTGGTCTGCCTCTTCTTGGCCCCCGAGACCGAGGAAATGTCGGTGGCCCAGGCCGACGGCGAAGAAACCGCACAGCTCAACGTCGGCGAACTCTGGCTCAAGTACTTCAGCCCGGGCGGCGAAGTTGGCGAGTACGAGGTGGAAGCCTACCTCCAAGGCCTCCTCTCCCTGCCCGTCCTACAACGCGACCTTCTGGCCATGGCCGCCAACGAGCTCATCGACACATCCTCCCAAGGTCGCGCACCATACTCTGATGAGCTCGGCAGCCCGGATGGCGACTTCCCCAGGAAGGAACCTGGGTCCGGGACGCAGGAACTGCCCGAGTCTGATTCCGGGGAGTAGGCGGCGGGTCGCGTCGTCCGGGTTGAGGCGTACGACGGCGGGCGGCAGCTGGGGGGGTTGCGTTCACAGCGTGGGTGGTTCAGTTACCGAGCACTACGGTGCGGTTCCGAACACGTAGACACACGTGGGGCCAAACACGTAGACGCCGGCTCTTCCACACTGAATTTTGCGATTTTCACACGGAGATTCGCCCAAAACGCACGGAGATTGGACCGATTCCACACGGAGACGGGCTTTCGGAGGTTTATCTTTCTCTCAGGATGGGGCCGTTAGTAGTTCAGCTACTGACCAACTCTCCTAACCAAGCTATGTCAGCCTAACCCTTGGGGGGGGATTATGAATTGGCACCAAATTAGCTGCGTTCTGCAAAGAAAGACAAAAGCTTGTCGAGCGCTTGCAGCCGGAATTATCGCACTTGGGTTGTGCATCGCCCAGCCCACCTCGGCATTTGCAGCGCCCCCCACGCTGGAAGATGCTAACCAGATCTTGGCCAAGACATCGACGAGAATGCAGGTCACGTCGAACTTGGTTGACCCTACAAATGGCGGCGTTGTTGCGCCTGGGCAACCGACCGATACTGGTCAAAAGGCTCACGTTCCCAGCAAAGTCGAACTCTCAGCTTCGGGCACGGCCGAAGTTCTCGTTTCGTCAGGGAATGACCAGAAGAAGCCGGACAGGAAGATCACTGCCTCGTTTGCCCATGGGAAAGCCAAAGTATCCGGGGACACTGCGGTGTATTCAACTTCTGGTGTCGACCGAAAGTTGTATGTGCGTTCCACGCCGAGTGGTGCCGATGTGTTTGTTGCCCTCGGCAGTCCCAAGGCGGATCGGACGGCGGCCTTTGACTACGACCTCCCGTCCGGGTTCACTGTCTCAGACGGAATCCCTGGTTTCAAGAACTTCTACTCGGCTCGAGGCAACTATTTGGGCTCGGTGAAGCAGGGCAGCGCCAAAGACTCTGCGGGCAACGCAGTCCCCACAACAATGGAAATTAGCGCTGCCACCATCACGCAGAAGGTACAACCAACCGGGGCGACTGCGTATCCGCTCGTGATGGCCGCCCCATCGTGGACCTACAACTTCGAGTTCCCACTAGGCTACGGAAATCACGTGGAGCCGTTCAACCTCCTTCGAACGTGCTTCAACTGCTACTTCCCGATCAACGGGGCAACGTCAACGTACCCCTACGTAGGGCAGGTCCTGGATCTGAAGATCCTCGTTGCTGGGGCGATTCAGGTTCCGGCGCCAGTGCAAATTGGTTATGCCGGAAACTTCTATTTCCAATTCACGGCACTGGCAGGGCACTTCGACGGCGAGGGATCGATTATCAATTTCGCCTCGATACCCAAGCCAAACGGCGAGAGGGCCTTGAACGTCAACGCGGCCATCGTCATTGACCGCGTAGTACTCAACGCCGGGAACCAGTACGCCGCACGTGGGCAGTGGTACCAATTTGCAAGCAATATGTGCATGGGGCTTTGGAGGACGAATGCTTCAGCCTGCAACTGGCCTGCGCTCTACCCACCTTACTAACTAAGGAACTGTCGTTGGGGCGTCTAGCGAGACTCCCCAACGACAGTTTTCGTCCGCGGCCACGCCAGTCCACCAACAAGGGCGGCCGCACCCGCCGAAACAAGATTCGTCCACCACGGCCACTTTGAATCCGATACCGAAGCCAAGGTCATAAGGATGAGCAACGTTGAAGCCCCGGTAATTACGGCGGCGATGGCCTTTTCAAGCTCACGTCGAACTCTGGTCAGCCGCCCCACGCCAAGGGTCAACGCAGCAATCAAGTACCCCGACACGGCACCTATCAGGGCGCCGCCGAGCCCGCTGAGTATCGCCAATCCCGGGCCGCCAGACACTCCCAAGAGAAGAACCACCAGCGCATACGCGCAGCCGAACCCAGCCCCAAAGAATAATCCCCTGCTTACTGGTCTGTTCAACGTTCCTCCGTCTCTGGCGAGTTCAGAATGCCGCAAATTCTCAAAGTCTATTGCGTCTACGATAATTCGATTCAGGGAGCCGGTGCCAGCAGGGCGCCCGAGCGCTTCGGCCTGGGCGATGCGACGGCGGACTCGGCTACACGGAGATGGTCGCTTGCGAACACTGAGATTGGCTCTTTTCACACGGATTTTTGGTGAAATCACACTGAGATTCGGTACATCGCACACGGAGACGGCCTCGGCGGGGCTTATTTTGCTGTAGATGGAACTTCTAACACTCTCCGCGGCCGCAATGCTCTTGATCGTTGCCATCATTTCATTCGTCGGCAATCAGCCGACGTGGGTGCTCTCCCTGGCGGCTTCCGGGGCGAGTCTTGCGACATCGTTTGTCTACAGGAAGCAAGCAAAATGACCACCGGGAACGAGAGGTTTGGTCCGAAGCCTGTCCCGCTCGTCGGAACTGGTGGTTCCAAGCCTGATCAAATGCTCGCGAGATCAATAGCAGTAACTTCTGAAAAAGACGGTATACATGAACCTGTCGGTCGTGGTGAACCCAACTGATCCGGATAACCACGTCGTCAGCGACGCCTGGGCTACGCCCGTTTTGGGCATCGTCTATTTCGTGTTGGTAGTCGTCGCGCTTGCATCGCTTATGGCATCAAAGTGGATTCCCGCCCCCAGTCACAGTAGCGATTGCCGTCGGGATCCTTGTGTTGCCGTTTGTAGGCTCAGGTCTCTGGATTGTCTATTCCCAAGTTCGGCACCGTGGGCTCATGCGACCGTCCAAAAGCTCGTAGTGGGCCCGGTCGAATTAGGGCGAGAAATTGGGCGAAACATGGTGATTTCGGAGGCCCGGCTGGCAGGTCGCTCCCAAGGTAGCCACAGCCTCAGAGACATCCCACGCTTATGGATATGGCTTCCGGGTCATGGGCAGGGACACACGGGGGTTGCCGATGGGAGGGTCTGCGATCGCTTTGGACACGAACAACGCCAATGGATTGTCTCGACCGCCCATCCCGAAGAGGTTGTATCAACAATCCTGGATCAAATTGCAGCTAAGTGAACAAGTCCAATTGCACGTTCCAGATACGACGGGAGCCGGACAATGTCCGCCAGACCTAAATTCCCGACCCCAAAAACCGTGTGGGGACGACTTTATCTTTACGGCGCTTCGGTGGGCGGCATGTGGACAGCGCAATGGTTGCTTTACTGTGCGACCTCTGGTTGGTCACCCGAGCCGACTCTAGCCAGCTTGGTGATGTTCAGCATCATCTTCCTGTTCTTGGTCCTTGCCATCATTTAACCCCGGCCAACAAGTCGTTCGGCTTCTGCGAAAGGTCAAGCGGAAACTCTACAACTGAAATCTCTGTGTCGACCGACTCGATGCTGCGGGAAGGGAGCAGCGAATCCGACGTCACGGTCGAGGCCGGACGCTGCGTGAATATCTTCGGGTGCTGGACGAGGCTTCGTCCGACTGCGGAAACCGAGTGATTTTCATCGCCAGTCAACAATCGAAGACTGTTATAGGGACCCAGCACTGGACCATTTCCATGAGGCTGTCTTGATCCTCCGGAGATGTCTAACTGCAATCCAGATAACTGAAAATGTTGGGTCTGTCGCTGACGTCCGGATTTTCATCCATATCGCAAAATGACCGATATTCCTGAGTCCGTTTCGCTATTGCGCGGCCGCAGCCGCCGTCGCAAACACATCCGCCGGCATCGGCCGGTGCAGCTTCCAAGTGATCGCCATCGGCTTCTCGCCTGCGTGTTGCACGTAGTCCACCTGGCCCAGACATGTGTACGGAACGGTCAGCCCCGTCTCGTCCTCTGAAGTATCCCGCGTGAAAATAAGGATCTTTGACCCGTGCACGGCCCTGTCCAAATACCGTCTGCCCGTCGGGCTTCCGGGCGAGGTCGCGTTCTGGGACTCCCAGTGGAACAGCTCCGGGCTGATCGCGTAGTCCTTATACATCGTCGTCGCTGAGTGCTTCTTGTCGTCCTTATTGAGGGTGACAAAGAAGGCATCGGTGGACGTTGCCGGGCACCAGGCCACCCCCTCCCGATGCTGCACATTCTTTCCGAGTTCCAATGACCCGTACTGCAACGCCGCCAGAATTTCCTCCCGTCGGTAGGTCGCGTGCGAGAGCAGCGGAACGTGCTGCAGCCCTGCTCCGAGGCCCTTAGCGGCATGTTTGGACGCCAAAACCCCGAGCTTCACGATTTGGCGGATCTCGCTGCACACAAACTGATAGCCGCGAAGGTAGTCCAAGCCAGCGTCGTACGACGGGAAACCGCCGCCGTCGTCCCAAAGCGTGTAGAACAGCATACGGGCGAAAGTCTGCTCCCGCATGCCGAGCGCTGCGTAGCGGGGTGCGTCGGGGCTTACTAGCGTCGAGTACGCCTCGGCACGTTCCGGATCGTCCACATGGATGAGCGCTGCCATACGTCCGAGGAGCCTTCTCTCGTCGGCATCTGAGAGTTCGTGGATCCTCCCACTGAGAACTGCCTCCAGCGGCGAGAATCCCTCGATCAGCTCCGCCTGGCGGAGGTACCCTGTCCAGGAGTCCCTTGTCGAACGGTAAATCGACTTCACATCGTTTCCGGACTGCTCCAGATAGGCCTGCAGCTCGGTCTCCGCATACGATGCGATGTCCCGAACCAGCTGCGCCCGGTTAAACCGCAGCTGCGCCTTGATGTTGTCCAGCACTACCTTCTGAGCCACCCTGTCCAACACGATTTGCGACCCCGAGGGAAGGTACGGGAACTCATCCTCGACAGCCTTCTCCAGCTCCTTGCGCCCGTAGCCGGTGAGCGCCCGGTAGCGCAGATCAAAGCGGAACTCACGGCGTTGCTGGCCGATGAAATCCATGACGGTCAGCACCGCTTTACCCTCCGCACGGCGCAGCCCACGTCCCAACTGCTGGAGGAAGATTGTGGCGCTCTGCGTGGGCCGGAGCATCAGGATAGTGTCCACCTGCGGCAGGTCCAGGCCTTCGTTGAAAAGGTCGACAGCGAAGATACAGTTGATCTCCTGCCGGCTGAGCCGTTCCAGCGCCGCGGCGCGGCCGGCGTCGTCGGTGCTCCCGTCGACCGCAACGGAGGCGATCCCGGCGCGGTTGAAGACCTCCGCCATGTAGTGGGCGTGCTGAACCGAGACGCAGAAGCCGATGGCCCGCATCTGGTCGGTGCTGGTGACTTTGTCTCGAAGTTCGCGGATCACCTTGGCGGCGCGGGCGTCGTTGCCGGTGTAGAGGTTGTTCAGCTGGCCAGCGTCGTAATTGCCGCGCTTCCATTCCAGTTGGCTCAGGTCGACGTCGTCGGAGACCCCAAAATAGTGGAAAGGCACAAGCAGGTCCGCGTCGAGAGCGTCCCAGAGTCGCAGCTCCGAGGCGGTTCGCCCGTCGAAGAACTGTTTCGCGACGTCGACTCCGTCGCCGCGTTCCGGGGTCGCGGTCAGTCCGAGAAGCTGCTGCGGCCGGAGGTGGTCCAGTAACCGGCGGTAGGTGGGCGCCATGGCGTGGTGGAATTCGTCGATAACCACGACGTCGAAGAAGTCCGGTTTCAGCTGTTCGATGCCGAGGGACGAAAGGGACTGTACCGATGCGAAGATGTGCTTCCACTCCTCCGGTTTATGTGCCCCGACGTAGAGTTCACCGAATGCACCGTCCTGCATAACGTCACGGTAGGTGCGCATCGCCTGTTTGAGGATTTCCTGGCGATGCGCAACGAAGAGCAGCTTCAGATCACGGCCGGCGGCCTCGCACAATCTTTTGTAGTCAAGTGCGGCGATCACCGTCTTTCCGGTGCCCGTTGCTGCAACGACGAGGTTGTGGTTGAAGCCCTTGAGCCGCTCGGCTTCGAGGTCTTCAAGCATCTCCTCCTGGTGAAGGAAAGGCTGGACCTCCAGGCCCGTGAGTGCGTCCGGGGCTGCCGTGCGTCGTCCGCCATTGCGCTCCAGTGCGGCGTCGAGTTTTTCGCCGTCACGCTCCGGGTCGTAGCTTTGGAAAGCCCGCTGTGCCCAGTAGCTGTCGAAGGTGACCTCAAACTTGTTCAGGAGTGCTGGCGTGCCGATGGAGCTGAGGCGGACGTTCCATTCGAGTCCGTCGAGGAGGGCCGCTTGGCTGAGGTTGGAGCTGCCGACATAGGCAGTGTCGAATCCTGAGTTCCTGCGAAATAGCCAGGCCTTCGCATGGAGGCGCGTGGCCTGGGTTTCGTAGCTGATCTTCACCTCGGCCCCGTACCGGGTCACAAGCTCGTCGATAGCCCGCCGTTCGGTGGCACCCATGTACGTGGTGGTGATGACTCTTAGGCGGGCACCGCGTTCCTTCAGTTGCTCGAGTGCGGGTTGGAGCAACCGGAGACCGGTCCAGCGGACAAAGGCGCAAAGAAGATCAACGGTATCGGCGGATTCAATCTCGGTTCGGAGCTCGGCTGCGAGGTTCGGATCGTCTTTGCTGTTTGTGAGGAGGGCCGAGTCGGATAGCGGCGTGGTGGGGCGGCGCAAATTACGGCGCTTTAGAGTATCCGGGCGGTGGAGGGAGCGGAGCTGGGTGGGACCCGGTGCAATGCGGTCCGCATCCCGCAGTTCCTGAAGGAGTTTGTTTGCGAGGCCTACGCGTTCGGTGGGTTCGGCCGCGGCCAGACTTTTGCGGACGGCGTCGGCGACGTGGCGGGACAGGACATCCGCGCTTTCTTCATCTTCGACCGATCCAAAATGAGGTCGTAGCTGAGGAAACTTTGAGAGGCTTGTCATCAGCCTTTCGGTCTTGAGCAGTTCGTATAGACCTTCGGGCAATTGTTCAATTGCCGATCCCCCATTGGATGTGTTCACTGCGCCAGGGTATTTGGTGGAAGCGACAAAGACCAACAACTCCAATTGCGCGGGGTGTCATTTAGCACGGGCCAATGACCATCTCTGGGGGAACTCTCCGAAAGAGGTGTGATTCGGACCGCTCTGACAGCTGCCGGAAGGGAACTGGAAATCTTCTTGGACATGATGATGGCCAACGCGAGCGGTAACGCTCCTATCTGTTAGCCCCGCCTATGACTAGTGCGATAGAGGGGCTTGAGGATCTGCGGCGGGTGCCGCCGGGAGGGCGACCAAATGAACTATTCATGCGTGTGCTCAAGAACTGTGGAGACTGGTGGGACGTCACGCAGACTTGAACCGCGAGGCCACCGACTCACATGTAGCGGCGACATCAACATCGCCGGCTGTCTGCTCTGCAAGCACTTTGGCTAGTCGTTTCGGCCAGAGAACGTGAATGCCCCCGGTGACGAACGCGCCCCCTATCAGGGGCCAGTCGGCTTCGACGAAGCACAGCGCCCCGGTGACCGGCATATCTCCGGCGAGGTCGCGTACGAGCCCGACCTGTTTAAGCACCCCATCGACCAGTTTCGTGCAGTCGCGCCGGCCGACGAGGAGCTTCTCGACGCGTGGCCGAAGGATGCCGCCCTCGATCTTCAGCTCGGGCCGGCCCTTGTAGCGCTTGGCATCGATCACCCAGATCCCTTTGCGGGTTATAGCGATATGGTCAATGTTCGCCTTCGAACCGGGGATGCGGCGGTCATGGAGGACCGCGATGTCGTCGGCGACCAGGGAATCGAGCCGGGCCCCGAGTCGTTCCTCGCCGATCGCACCCTGGTCCCAGGCTTTGGTGCTTTGCCGCTCGTCAGACAGAGCGGCGGCGAGACCACTCAATCGACCCCATTTCTCCCGGAGCCTCTCCTCATCCTTGGCCTTGCGGCGCTCGTATTCACGCCGAGCCGACGACCCGGCTACCCCGGACTCGGTGAGCGATGAATGTTCACCAGGTGGTTCGAGTTCCGGGGACTTCGCCTCGGGGACGCATTCCAGGCAGCGGACGGACTTCGTCTCGCTCTCATAGATTGCTTCGGTCCCGGTGGGAAGAGAGGCATCGCACACCCGACACGCTCCGGCGTACCGGAGCCTCATCTGCTTCACGAGGATGCACTCTGGATCACTGGCAAGAACCCGGTCTGCTTATAGATCACGGCGGTTAGGCCGCGTATGTACTTTGCCATGGCTCAATCCTCACCCGCGTCGGCAGTTCCTGCTAGTTTCAATTCATGGGCGAGCTGAACGAGATCGACGTCGACTACAACTTCTTCGATGACACTCCGGCGGGCAAGGACCCCGACAGTCACAGCCCCACGCTCCGGCGATACCACCAGCTCCTATGGAGCAAGCCGCTCCCTGACGGGCGGCCGTTCGAGCTTCACGCCGGGCGCGCCCGCTCACCGTATCTTGTGTATGAAGCAGACGGCACAAGAATTGTTCTCGGAAGCGACACGATTGCGACGCGGCATCGGAGGAAACTGAGCCACCTCTACGCGCAGCTTCCAGACGAGGTCAATGATGCGTTCCTGCGACGCTCGTACACGATCTGCGGTTTCATGATCTTCCCGGTCTCGCGGGGCAGTCTCAACCAGAATCGGGGCACTCATCCGCGTATCCAAGACCGATGGGACTTGACCCTCGAATCGATCCGGCGCTTTTACGAGGGTGGCACGAGTCCTTTGGCCACGACGATAGATCGCCATGAAGGCTTCTTTGCGCTGTTCGGCTCCTTCGCCGGATACATCGATCATTTCCATCTCGGCGACTTCGTAGATGCCAACGGTGCAGTGCGCTTCTTGCTCCCCTTCGACAACTTCGTGTCGCCGGCGCTGCCCTCTGACCTGCCAACCTACGCGCGTTACCGCCTAGACAGTCTCGAATTATTTGAGGCACGCCGCCTGCGCATCCTTAACGCGACGAGGTAGCAGCCTCACACGAACACAGAGACCGAGGTCGGTCCGATTACAGGACGAGCCACGGCAACGACTGCCATTGCGGCCACTTCGCTCAGCCAGAACCGTAGTTGCCTTCTCAGCCCACTACCCAGCCACCGATTCCGCACCCAGCACCACATTCACCGGCGCCTCGCCAGCCGGCAGCAACGAGATCTGCTTCTGGATCAGCCGGACCATCCGAGGGAACATCGCGGAGCTTGCCCCGCCCACATGGGGCGTGATCAGCACACCAGGCACCGTCCACAAAGGATGGTCGGCCGGCAGAGGCTCCGGGTCGGTCACATCCAAAGCGGCGCGTAGACGTCCCGAGGACGTCTCCCGCAGCAAGGCTTCCGTGTCCGCAACCTGGCCCCTGGCCACGTTCACCAACAGCGCGCCGTCCGGCATGGCCGCGAGGAACCGAGCGTCCACCAGCCCACGGGTGTGCTCGGATAGGGGTACGCTGACCACCACGATCTCGTGCAGCGGCAACTGGTCATACAGAGTGTCGATGCCTAAGATCCGTCCGTGGTCATCCTCGCGTTCTCGGCTTGCCATCCGCGTCACGTGCGTTTCGAACGGCAAGAGCCTGGCTTCAATGGCCTTCCCCACTCCCCCGTAGCCAAGCAGGAGAACCCTACGGTCCGCCAAACTTGGGCGCAGGCCGTTGGCCCATGTTCCGGACGCCTGGTTTCTGACAAAGTCCGGAATCCCCCGCTGGCTGGCGATCATCATCCCCATGGCGAGTTCCGCCGTCGACGGCTCATGGACCCCGGCCGCGTTGGCGAAAACGCAACCCGACGGCAAGACGTCGGCGACGCCGTCGTACCCTATCGATTGGCTCTGCACGAGCCCGACCGTCACGCCATTCAGCGCCGTGAGTGCGTCCGGCCGGCCCATGTAGGGCGGCACCAGTAAGTCGAAGGCGTCCGCGGGGGCTGGACCAGTCAGGTCCCACATCACGAACTCGACGTCGGCGGATGGTTCCATGGCGTCCAGGAGTTTCTGGTCGGGCAGGCACACCCGCAGCCGGGCCGTCACCGCGCCACCATCAGATTGACCTTCGCAGCACGCAGCGCAGTTCCGCTCATTTCCCTATTCCTGTTCCCGTTGCGGGTCGATTTAGCCAGACGGCATCTCGTGTTCCCACACCAATGTACTTTCCCGCCGCGGTCCTGCGGCCCGTTCGGACATCAGCACCGGTGGGGCCAAGTCCGGGACAACGCGTGGGACCCGGGCCTATAGTGTGGCATGACCGGGAAGCAAGCCAGGATGAAGCGTCTGCTGACAACCGCCCTCGGCTGTGCCGTTAGCGCCGCTTTTGCTTCGATCGCCCTGCTGTCGCTCGACTGGGAAAACCCAACTCACTTCCCATTTTCTTCATCACTTTGGTGGCCGCTTGGATAGTTGGGTTAGTGGCAACCCGCGCGGCTAACCGACTCAGGTTCAGGCTATGGCGACGGCGCGGATGGACGGATTCTGGATTCGTTCGCCCGAACCATTGCCCGGCGGCGTGGCCAATGGCTGGGTGCGGGGCCTGCTTTCCGTCCGCGCACCGCTTGTTGACTTCGTGGCAGACAAGTCTCGGAACGGATCATGGGTCCATCCAGCTACTTTCCTCGTGAATGGCCGAATCCCCGCAGACCGCAGGCACCTGGAGCTGTGGGATTTCGCAGAAGTCAAATTCGGCCCCGGTTTCCGAGTGGTTTCACTCCAGACCACACGCGGACCCATCGATGTCGCCGGGTATCCCGAAGCCCTCGACCAACTTGATGCAGAACTGTTCGGCCAATCCGGAGTTGCCAGTCAGTAGGTTCGCCGCTCTCCCTGCCTCAACGTTGTCCCTCCTCCACCGACCTGCCTATAGTGGCCCTACCCGCACCCCTCTCTGAGCACCGTCCTGCCGTCCAGCACGTTCTGCCACCTACAGGAGAGAACCCCATGGAAAACCGCACGCTTGGTTCATTGACCGTTTCTGCCCTCGGCCTCGGCTGCATGGGCATGAGTGAGTTCTACGGCGAGGGGGACGACCGCGAATCCCTTGCCACCATCAACGCCTTCCTCGACGCCGGCGGCAGCCTATTGGACACCGCCGACATGTATGGGCCCTTCACCAACGAGAAGCTCGTCGGCAAGGCCATCGCTGGCCGCCGCGCCGATGTCGTGCTGGCCACGAAGTTCGGGAACGAACGCCGCGAGGACGGATCCTTCCTGCGCGTCAATGGCACCCCCGAATATGTCCGCTCCGCCTGTGACGCTAGCCTTCAACGCCTCGGCGTCGACCACATAGACCTGTACTACCAGCACCGCGTGGACAAGACCGTCCCCATCGAAGACACCGTGGGCGCCATGGCCGAACTGGTCCAGGCCGGAAAAGTCCGGCATCTGGGGCTTTCCGAGGCCGCACCAGACACTATCCGCCGCGCCCACGCCGTGCATCCCATCACCGCATTGCAGACCGAGTATTCCCTCTGGGAACGGGAGCCCGAAACGAAGGTCTTTCCGGTCCTGGCAGAGCTGGGCATCGGGTTCGTTCCCTACAGCCCGCTCGGCCGCGGTTTCCTGACCGGGCAGATCCGCAGCGAGGCCGACTTCGCGGAAAACGACTTCCGCCGCCACTCCCCTCGCTTCCAAGGCGAGAACTTCAAGCGCAACCTGGAACTCGTGGACCAGGTGAAAGAACTCGCCGACCAGAAGGGATGCACCCCCGGACAGTTGGCCCTGGCTTGGCTGCTGGCACAGGGCGAGCACATCGTCCCGATCCCCGGCACCAAGAAGCGCGAACGCCTGGCCGAGAACCTCGGGGCCACCGCCGTCGAACTCTCCGAAGATGATCTGAAGCGCCTCGACGAACTCGCCCCGGCAGGGTCCACTGCCGGAGCGCGCTACCCCAACATGGCCAGCATCGACGTCTAGACACTGGCAAGCGAGGGCGGCCACCATGTTATCCGTGCTGGCCGCCCTTGCTTATGCCGATGATTGCCTAGCGTCGTTATGAATCTGCCCCTAGAGGGCCCTAACGAAAGATCTTACAAGGAGGTCATCCGGGCTGTAGTTTTCTGCCCAAGCCGCGAAACTCTCATTGATCGCCATGATATTTATGTTGACGCAGAAGGTGCCGTTATCGGTACCACTAAGTCCCGACGAGATACGCGGACAAAAGTCTTTACGCTCATCAATCATGGCAAAGATTCTCTCCAGGAACTCCTGGCGGTCTGGGCTAAGGAACCACTCGGTTGGCGCATGAGGGTCCGACTCTGAGTATCTAGAGGCTGCTCCCGCCCAGGTGTCGAGCCAGTGCTCGGGAGGATCGAGCACTGCGTTGGCTTCGATGCACATGCCTCTGAGAATGCCACGAATGGTATGCCAAGAGCCCTCGGCTCCGCCGAACTGCCGTTCTTGCGTTCCCAAGCCCGTGACTCTGATTCTGTTTGGCGTCGAGTCCCATTCGGCTTGTTCCCTCAAACTGGTGTGCGGTTCATCGGGGTGAAGTCTCGGACGCGCATAAGTGTGCCCGTCGGTTCCGGTGAACAGACGTCCACATACTTCCACCGAGGAACCTTCGCGGACAGGGCGCAACTGCTGGCCGCTGGTTGTTTCGCTCTCTGCCTTCATAGGACGTCGCGACCTCCGATTCGTTTAGACAGAATCAGGAACCAGAACCCAAAGCGACCAGCGGCCGGCGTTGAAAGAACCTGGACGATTCTGAAGACAGCGATAGTCAAGAATATAACGGTGCGTATAGAGGATCGGGAAGGAGGCCCTTTTGCACGTCCCCTCGCTGTACAAGTTGTCTTGCCAGACGTTCCAGACCTTGGCGACCTGCGGCTCCGTAGTTGCACCGACAATCGGAGCGGCCGGAGCCGCAGTCGACTCGGTGGTGGCGGCCCGGGCGTTGGCGGCGTTGGTGCCCGAGAAAACCAGAACTGAAGATAGTGCGATTGAACAAAGGATCTTACGACCATTAGGGGCTCTTCGCATTTAGGCATGGTTGGTCTGTTTGATTCGGTAGGGGCGGTGG
>NZ_JBZAYA010000041.1:0-9894 GCF_058244265.1 Arthrobacter sp. SE2
ATGCATCTCATCGTTGCCGGCACGGTCAACGAGCTGTGCGGTGGACGACCCGGAGCCCCCAAAGTTAGCGCGCTCCCCGACGGCTGGCTAGTTTCCGGACCGTCGGGGGCGGCGCGGCTGTTCCATACAGTCGAAGAGCTGTGGGCCGGTGTGATCGGTTGTTTCAAGGATGGCTCCCCTCTGCAGGGCCTACTCAAGGAGCAGCAGGCCTATGCAGCTGACCCGGAGAACGCCGGACTGCCGGCGCGCACGGCCCGTACCGGCATCGGGCTTACCGCGCTGGCAATATCAACCCGGGCAAGGACTCCTCGCTGCCACACCCCGCGCATTCCTCCCACACGAGAAGATTCCCCTCAATAGTAGAGGCGATCGCCCGAAAACGGCGGGGCCGGCAGAATTCCCGTTCCCGCTGTCTGACGCCATGACCTGCAGAAAAGCAGTCAGTGATATACCGATAAATCGCCAGCCCTCGCAGTCCCCGAAGCCTCGGTACCGCTTCACTGACCTCGGGACCGGCTACCAACAACGGCACCGCACCAGGGCGAGCCCATACAACACAGAGAACCAAAGGATAGACAAGTGGGAACAAGCAATCCCGAACTGACGCTGAAGGTGTCGGCCACGGACCGTGCCAGCCTGGACCGCCAGCTCGACAGCGCGGTAAGTGTCGCCCGGGCCCGGGCAATGCGAGAACGACGCAGGGGGATTCTCGTGACACGTCACGGACACGATTCCTTCACCGTCGCACTCAGTGACACCGTGCCCTTTGGCCTGACCCGGGAACGCGACGATTGGTGAACTGAGTCTGCGACAAGCGAATAGTGACGGCGGCCAAAGCACCCGGGATTGATCCAGCGGCAAGTTTCCTCAGTCATTGAGGTTGATGATTTATACCGCCGCCCAGAAGCGGGTTGCGGCACATGTCTGACGCCAACACCCGTTGACAACATCCTTAAGATTCCTTCGGATCACACCTGCCCGCTCCGCCGCGACTAACCTTTCCTTCGTCGTGGCGTAGGGCCAGGAAACCTCGTTATGGCGCTCCTTCGTCGCTTATTTCCTCCGCAAACTTTCCCACCCTCGCCCTGAGGGTAGACGGCCGCGCACCGTCGGCCGCCGCTCCGCGATGCTTCGCCAGCAGCCAAAAAACAAGGGGGGAAAGGCCCGTAGGCCGGGGTCACACCGCTCCCCGCCACTCCTCTGCAAAGGACACGCAACCATGAACGGAAACGCCATACTGGAACTGCTTGACCCGCCACCCTCACCGTGGACACCAACGTCCGCAGGGACGCCGTCCTGACTCCTGACTTCGTGGGCAGCATCAAGGAACACTGCGTGATGAAACCCGTGATCGCCCACCGCAAGGAGGACGGGACGGTGCAAGCCTTAGCCTGAATCTACAGGTGTTGCTTGGGAGTTACCGGCGCCATTCCCCGGAAGTTTCCGGCCGCTTCTGTAATGTTGGTTGTCGAGACCGAACGAAGGCGGGATGCTCTTTGGGCCGCAAGACACTTGTTGACGATGTGGTCGACGGACTGTTGGATGACATCCTCGAGGGGAAACTTGGCCCCCACGATGCCATCCCCAGCGAGTTTGAGATAGCCGACCTCTACGACGTGAGCCGACTTACCGTGCGCGAGGCGCTCAAGGTGCTCGGGGCACAAAACATCCTGTACGTAAAGGCCGGCCGCGGCACGTTCGTCAACCCGCCGGAGACCTGGACCGGACTCGGCGCGATCTTCAAGGCCGCTTCCCGCGACAGTAGCGCGGACCAGGTGGCGGTTGGGCTCATCGAGGTGCGGCGCATGGTGGAAACCGGGGCGGCCGGGCTTGCAGCAAAGCGGCACTCTCCGGAAGACGCGGACCGGATGCAGCAGTGCATCGCCGATATGAAGGTCGCCCGTGCCGTGGGGGATCTGGACCGGTTCGTGGCGGCCGACATTGGATTTCACGACGCCGTGCTTAGGGCCTCGGGCAATCCGTTTGTCCGGGCGCTCCTCGCCCAGCTCGGTCAGCTCCTGTACACGGCCAGGCGGGAAACCTCCGCCGTCCCCGAGATCCAGCTCCATGCCATCGACTACCACCAGCGCGTGCTGGACAGCATCCTCACCGGCGACGCCGAACTCGCCCGCGGGGTCATGGATGAGCATATGGACCAGACGTACGAAGACTACGAACGTTACGTGCGCAGCGCCAAGCCCTGACGGAGGCAGTAGCTTCTCATTGCCAGGCAGAAGTCACATTTAGATCCGACTGTTGACGCCCCTTTCATGCCATCGTATTATTTTTGTCAGATCAGATGTCTGACATCTGACTTAGATGAATCGAATGACTCCCACACATCCCCTGGATTCCCGCTGAGCGCAGTTGCCCGGTGCGGATCCCACAGACAGAAGGTCAAAGATGACTTCCCTCACGATGCGGTCCGCCGCCCTCAGTGAACTGGGTGAACACACGCTTCGCAAGGTCCGCCGCCGCATCATGCCCCTCATCGTCCTGCTGTACTTCGTCTCGTACCTGGACAGGAACAACGTCGGTTTCGCCAAGCTGACCATGAGCGCGGACATTGGCCTCAACTCTGCCGCCTACGGGCTCGGTGCCGGGATCTTCTTCCTCGGATACGCACTGCTTGAGATTCCGAGCAATGCCGGCATGTATCGCTTCGGCGCTCGCAAATGGCTGGCCCGGATCCTCATCACCTGGGGCCTGCTCGCCGCAGCAATGGCCCTGGTGAACGGCGAGTCCACCTACTACATCGTCCGTTTCCTCCTGGGGGCGGCCGAGGCCGGGTTCTTCCCTGCTGTCCTGTTCTACCTGACACTCTGGTTCCCCGCCGCGCAGCGGGTCACCGTGCTGGGGATCTTCATCCTCGCGCAGCCATTGTCCAACGCGCTCGGCGCTCCGGTATCGGGCATGCTGCTGCAAATGGACGGCCTCCTGGGCCTTCACGGCTGGCAGTGGCTTTACATCTTCGAGGGCGTCCCCGCGGTCCTGCTGGGCCTTCTCACCCCGATTCTCATGACAGACCGGCCCCGCGACGCCAAATGGCTCAACGACGACGAGCGCGAATGGCTCGCCAACACCATGGACGCGGAACTTGCCCTCAAATCGAAGTCCGGGCACCACAACTTCCTGGCCGGACTCAAAGACAAGCGCACCCTGGCATACTCCGCCCTCTACTTCGGTCTGGTCTGCGGCATTTACGGCCTGGGCCTCTGGATGCCCACCATCGTCTCGGCGCTTGGCAAGTTCTCGACGACGGAAATCGGCTTCATCGTCTTCATCCCCTACGCCATCGCCGCGGTGTTCGTGTACTGGTGGAGCAAGCGCGCGGACAAGACCGGCAAGCGCGCATGGCACACCGCAGCCAGCATGATTCTCGCCGGCGCCGGCCTGCTCGCAGCCGGCTTCCTGCTCCCGGTCAACCCGTTCCTCGCCATGGTGGGCCTCATCGCCTCAGCCATGGGAATCTACGGCGCCATCGCACCCTTCCTCTCCATGCCCTCGGCAGCGCTCACGGGCGCAGCTGCAGCCTCAGGCCTTGCCCTGATCAACTCGCTGGGCAACCTCGGCGGCTTCGTGGCACCCTACGCCGTCGGCCTGCTCAAGGACGCCACCGGCAACAACCAGAGCGGCCTCGTCTTCCTCTCCCTCTGCCTGGCCGCCACCGGCATAGCCACCTACCTTTACGCACGCAAACGCCCCGAAGGCGACGCCACGCTTGCCCAAGCAGCCGCGCCTTCCGACCCCTCCTGATCCCGAACTACCGAAGGAAACCAAAAGCAATGACCTCCACGAATTTCCCCGCTGAACGCACCGTTGTGCTGACCGGAGCCGCATCCGCCCGAGGCATCGGCCGCGCTGCCGCGGACCGCATGGCCAGCGAAGGCTGGGCCGTGGCCATCCTGGACATCAACGGCGCCGACGCGAAGGCCGCAGCCGACCAGATCGCCACAAGGCACGGAGTCCAGACGATCGGCCTGGCCGCCGACGTCTCCGACAAGGACTCGGTGGACACCGCAATCTCCCGGGTGGAGGCAGAACTGCCTCCAATCGTCGGCCTCGCCAACATCGCCGGCATCAGCAACCCCACCCCGTTCATGGAGGAAACCGTCGAAGGATGGGACCGAGTGTTCGACATCAACATGCGCGGCACGTTCCTGGTCAGCCAGGCCGTACTCAAGGGAATGATCGAACGCAAGGTCGGGCGCATCGTCAGCATCTCCTCCATCTCGGCCCAGCGCGGCGGCGGCACCTTCTCCAAGGTGGCATACAGCGCCTCCAAGGGAGGCGTCATCGGCTTCACCCGCGCCCTGGCCCGCGAAGTCGGCGAGCACGGCGTTACGGTCAACTGCGTGGCACCGGGTCCCATCGATACCGACATCATGGGCGGCACACTCACGGAAGAACGCAAAGCCGAAATGTCCCAGGGCATCATGATGGGCAGGGTTGGCACCCGCGAGGAAGTAGCTGCACTGATGAGCTTCCTCCTCGGTCCGGACGCCGGCTACATCACCGCGGCAACCTACGACATCAACGGCGGCCTCCAGGTCTCCTGATTGTTCACAACACCAAAGAAGGAGTGCCCCCGCAGCTCCGGCTGTGGGGGTAGGCTCCTGTATGTCGGCTGGGGCGCCAAATCGACGTTCGTTGATCCGCGTCCCCGCAGCGCCCGGCAGCACACCGCGTGATCCCGGAGATTTTGGGTGACCTCGCCCCTGCTTGGGCTTTCTACGCCTTCTCTCCCTGACGCGAAGAATAAGTGCACGTCGGAGGCGCTGTGGCCAACTAACGCCGTCGAGGGGTGGCACGGTAGCCCATGGTTTTGAGTTTGTGGACCGCCCGGGTGATCTTTGCATCCCTTCCCGGCAGCCAGGAGACCTTTCAACGGGACAAGCGGGCCCGCGTGTACCTGGTCACTCTTTTGGGGCGCCGCTTCGGGTGATTTACATTTGGCAAGCTGGTTTCCCTCTGTCCAGGTGGTGTTGACTCCAGAAAATCCGCGGAAACACGGGGCTTTGGGGCAGCTACCGACGATAGGAGGAATTATCGTCGGTAGGGCTGAACCGTACATCGGGACACATTTAGATATGTCCTGGAGCGTAACTTTGCATACGCTGAAGCCTTGAGCTGAGCCAGTCGCTCTGGACGATTGACTCTGTAGTGTAGTCATACTTGCGACGGGCTTCATCCCCATAGCCAGCGCTCGGACCATCAGGTGGGGCCGGGTACAACCCCGCTCTACCCGTGCCGGAGCTTCCGGTGAAATGGACGATTTCACATTCATTCGCCGCGACATTGGGGCGTCTGGTTTTGAAGACGATCGCCTGCAAAGAGCTGGCGGCCAGGTAGTGATAGAACGCTCGTGCCACGGTTGGCACCATCAGTTCATCGCTGCTTTCGCCTGACTCGCCTCTGAGATTGGTAGAGGTATCCTCTGGTTCTGTCGACTGCGGCCGCGTCGTGTCCGCGTCCCGATAGGCACTTGGGTATCGAAGACGACGAACCCAGGGTGAGGTAGTTCGTGTTCGAGACAGTACTCTCCAATAGCGGCGCTGAACCCGGCGTGAAGTACAGAGCGGATGCCCTTGCCTCGATCCGCGCGTGAACGCCCCCGTAACGACGACATCCGGGGGCGAACCGAGTACGAACGCTGCACTTTTCGGCATCCGGCGGATTCCAGGAGGTGAGGACGGTGCGTAGGGCTTCCGAGAAGTCGATCTCAGTTCGTTTCCCGATTCCTTCCATAACTGGGTTCGGCGGTTTCTGGTTGTTCCTGCGCAACAGTCGCGCTCAACGTGCGCAATTCCGCGATCTGACCCCATAGGGTTGATCCAACTCTCCAGCTGCTACCTACGGGCCATTAGCTCGTCCGGTCCCTCTTGGGCTGGACGGATGCGACGCTCGATGTCCGCGATCCATTCGGTCTCTGATGTAATTTGAGTACCAGCGTGGAGGTTTGCTCCCGCGCCTCCGTCAAAGCGCTGCGAATCCCCGTCAGGGTGGATGCGAGATCTTCACGCAGTGCGCGCGTGCGTGGCGCCTCGGCATCTATGGCCTCGGTGAGCTGAACGGTTTCGTAAACCGCATGATCACGTTGTCGGTGTTCGGCGGTTGCGCCACGGAACACGCATTCCCCGGCATCGAAGTAGCCGAGCAGCGTGCCGGCCGACGTCACCATGTGGAGACGCTACATGTCGGCCTCGTATTGAGTGTCGAGGAGGGCGAAACGTGCAGTGAGAGCAGCAGCCTCGCTGGCGCCGGTCCCGACGGCGCCATTGGCCATCGAGAAGGTCAAGCTGTGAGACGGCCTTGTCGCGTTTCTTGAGCTCTTCAGACACGGCCGCCGGACGACTGCTGGATCGCGTTATTGACGCGGGCGAGCATGCTTACGCGCTCCCCGCGCTCGGGTGCGTCCTTCAACAGGGTGCCCGTTTGACTAGGAGTGGTCGACCACCGCGAGTTGGGTCCGATTGAGGCGCCGGAATGCGGTGGGGTCTTCCCCAGCGGTGAAGCCGGATTCGTTTTCCAACAAGAGTTTGAGGGCCGACAGCTCGGTCGTACGGGTGGTGTAAGTGCCAGATTCGATCGGTGAGACGGGGACTTGGACAGCGTTTCGGACGCCCTGGACCTTGCAGTGTCCCTGGCGAATGTGCCCAAAATGTGCCCAAAACCCTGATTTCGCCAAAGCAAAAGGCCCCCGATCCCTTGTAAACAAAGGGAACCAGGGGCCTTTCATATGGCGGCCCTTCTGACACAAGGTTGGAACACCGGATCATGGAGATCGATTAACCAACTACTGCAAGAGTAGTCGAACAACTTTTCTAATCCTTATTGAGAACCCGAGATCTTTCGAGTTTATGATAGCTGCTCACGAACAACTCCGATAACTTGTCAACCAGGGCACTTCTGGTTGCGTCGCTAATTAACGCATTATCTTCGCTTTCCCCCGGGCTAAGCGAAAAGATTACATTATTAGAAACACAAAGTTCATTCATGAATTTATTATAGTCCTGGAATGGTAGGGAGTGATCGAGATAAGATAGGTACGCTTCGGCAGCCCTGTGTGGATCCTGACCATCCGATAGACCAACGGCGCAAAGGGAATCTATTACGGCAATTTGCGTGCGAATCTTTCGCTGCATCTCAATCGCACTTCTTACGATATAGAACGACGCCAGTGCGAATAATATAAACCAAATCCATGCCATGTTAATGAGTATTGTATTCGAGAGCTCTCATTTAAGCAATGAATGATATTATCAAGATAAATGAATGCATTGGTTGAATGGGTTAGAGCAATAATAGAAGAAGGGGCTAGAGCCAGTCCAAGTCTTAACCTCAACATGCGTCGAATGATTGCTCCAGGCGTTAATCCTTTTCAACTCTCCAGCCTAATTCGCATGGAGCCTCGAGGAAGAGTCCAGCAACTTGGATCACTGCCAGAAGTTGCCTCGTCGGTACACTGGGTAAGTGCATCTAGCCCAGACGAGAACTGGTCAATTGGAGAATTTCCCGTCCATTTATCAGCCCTACTTACCTTGACTACTGATAGAAGAATTCGAATCCTTGAGGAGGTTGAAACTGGAATTGCCGGTACTGACGATGTTCTTTTTATACCAACAAGCTACATCGCAGACCCAAGACTCGTCAGCCCCATACCTGAGATAGAGGTGGAAGTTGAATTCGGGACACTACTTAGGGAGCTGTGTTCACTTGGTGAGAATGAGCAACAAGCCATAAGCGAGGCAATAAGTCTGCACCATGGAGCTGCGTTGATATTTGACTCCGATATATCCGCAGCTTACACACTACTTGTAGCTGCACTCGAACGTCTTTCTCAAGTCTTCAGCAGCCCTAAGAAAGACTGGGAAGATTGGCATAAGGCTACCAGCTGGGACTCCTTTATGAGTAAAAACGACCTATCTGAAGATCAAAAAGACAAGATACGCAAAAAGCTCCTAAAAGACGAGCATCTTCGAATCAAGCAGACTTTTGTTGATTATATTTGTTACGCCCTTCCTGATGACTTCTGGAATCAAACGTGGAGGGACGCGGTTTACACCATGGATTTACAGGCTGGCAGCCAATCGTCCTTCTCAGGATTTCAATGGAATCACTCATTTCAGATGCATGAACGCGTTGGGTATGATCGCGACGTGTTGAAGTCTGCCTTGAGTAAAACCTATGATGCACGATCTAGCTTTGTTCATCGTGGCACACGGACCATCACGCCAACATCTAGCATTGACCTGAATGTAACAGCCGACACGGCAGTACCGTTCGCAGTTCTGCGTTCTATACTGACCAGTCTTATCAAACATGAGCTATCAACCCACGCCGATGACAGTTTTGAACTCCCAAATATTATTTATGCGGATAGCTCAGGCGAACCCATCAAGCCACCCGTCCGACCGCCCATCCAGCCGCGTCGCTGACAAACCCCCGAACTGCCGCGACTTCCCGCGGTGCTCTCGTCTTTACAGCTAGGGACTGATCCTCCCATTGGGAGGACATCTGGGGGACAGGGGTCGGCCACTTAGGCAGTGGAAGTCAGAAGGGTTTGTGGCGTCAGGTCCGGAGGCTTCGGTCGGACCAAGTGTTGCAATTTCCGCATCATATTCTTTCTGGTGTGAATAGCCCGATTGACCCCCGATCTCCCTCATCGTGTCGCCTCTAGTTGCCCCCGATCGGACACTTGAAGACGTTTTGGATCGGAGCTATCGTCCGAGCATGCACAGACCCAAGAGCTCACCCGGAGGCAGAATTGCCGGGACGCAGACCACCACAAATCGTTCTCTTAAAACGAGCCACCCGTCAGCTACTGACGGTGGCTTGACTTTGCTTGAGCCTGAGTCTGCGGCGATGAAGTCGGCCATTATCTATCTGCGTGTGTCGACTGCCCGCCAAGCAACCAAAGGTGGCGAAGCAGAGGGCTATTCGATTCCTGCCCAGCGTGCCGCCTGTATCCGAAAGGCTGGTGAGCTCGGTGGGGTCGTAGTTGAGGAATTTGTCGATGCTGGCGCGTCAGCCCGATCGGCCGATCGTGACGGACTCCAGGCACTGCTGGTTCGTGTTGCTGAAGGCGGCGTGGACTACGTTATCGTACACAAGGTAGATCGTCTGGCGCGTGACCGAGCCGATGACGTCGCGATTCTACTGGCGATCCGCAAAGCTGGTGCAGTCTTGGTGTCGGTCTCGGAGCAGATCGACGATACGCCGGCGGGTACGCTGACGCACGGCATCATGGCCGTTATTGCTGAGTTCTATTCCAAAAACCTCAGCACCGAAGCGAAGAAAGGCATGGCCGAGAAAGTCCGTCGTGGTGGCACGCCAGGCTACGCGCCGCTGGGCTATGTGAACACTGTTGCCCGCGTCGATGGCGTGGAGATCAAGGGAATTGTCCCGGATCCTGAACGAGCGCCGCATATTATCTGGGCATTCGATGCTTACGCCACAGGAAAATGGAGTGTCTCGACCATCCGGGATGAGCTGGAGGCGCGGGGTCTAAAGAGCCGCAAGACCAAGACGTTGCTTGGGTCTCCACTAAACAACTCGCAGGTCCACCGCATCTTGTCCCACCCGTATTACATGGGTCAAGTCAGGTTCAAGGGTGTACTGCATGAAGGCAAGCACGAGCCGCTAGTGTCGCCAGAGACGTGGCATACCGTCCAGAATGTTCTAGCGGGCCGACGTCTAGCGGGAGATCGCTCGTGGCGACATACTCACTACCTGAAAGGGATGTTGGTCTGTAATCGCTGCAGTGGACGAATGAGCTACGGACTCTCTCGAGGCAAGGGCGGCACCTACGCCTACTTCTTTTGCCTCGGACGCCATACCGGAATTTGTCAAGGTGAATGAGGCCAGTGGGAGTTAGGCTGCTGCTTTTGTGTC
>NZ_JBZAYA010000042.1:0-8956 GCF_058244265.1 Arthrobacter sp. SE2
CGTCGGCGATCGCCCGGCCTATCCCGCTGGAGCCGCCCGTGACGACTACCGCCCGCGGTGCGAAGGACTGTCTATTGCCTCCGACCCTCCTTTGATCGCATGTTTCAGACCCGCCGCGTGTGGCTGCTGTCTCCTTGATTGAGCGTCGGACTCCCCTGGTATTTGGCAAAGTGCGGTTCAATGGCCCACGCGGCCCGGTGCAGAAGCCTGGCCAGCAATGCCTGCAGGCGGACCAGCCGTCTGCGGGTGCGTCCGGCGGGTCGTGGAGCGATAACCGGGGCATTTGGCAACGCGCTGTGTGCTTCGTGGTTGATGGACTTGATGACTGCGCAAGCCATCATGAGTGAAAAATCCATAGTTCTCTTCTGTCGTTTAGTGCGCACCGAAGGCGCCCTTTTGCCCAGGCATCCTTCGGGCAGGGATCAGTGGGGTTTCTGCGACGACTCATCCGGAAACCGGTTCAGTCGAGTCTCTCCAGACGACGCTATCCGGCCAGGGGCAACATGTCAGCAGCCGTGACTCTCCCTGGTTTTCCTAGGACTGAGCGACCTACCTTCCCTGTGGAAGCCCGAATCCGGCAGCGGAGAGTTGAAGGCATGGGTCAGAGTGCAGAGTTTGGAAGAGACCGTAGCATCCGATGCGGTGGGATCCCTTCGCGCGGACATTGGGCGTCACCCCGACGACGCAGAGGGCAGTCAACTCGCGGCGTCCAGCGAGCACTTCCGCAAGTAGTTGGGCAGCGCACCGGGTGGCAAAAGCATCGGCGGGAATTGCGCGGCTCCACCATCCCATCGTCGGGAACTTGGAAGTGAATGTTGTAGACCTGGCACTACCCGACGATCCGGATCAGACGCTGAGGATGGACTCCACCCAGCCAAGAAAGGGACGGGTCCGACGCCACCGAGACCCCCGATTCCCGAATCCATACCTGAACAACCGGTAGCACAACGCCAGTGCTGGAAGGCGATGCCTTCCAGCTTCTACGCGCGCGGGTCACGCCGTTGCGACCGAGTAGGGAGCTATGTTCGTTTACGGCGTTGCCCTTACCGAAGCCGAGTCCGAGGTCCCACTCCCCAATCTGCGTGCTCTGACGCTGGGGTGTGCTCTCGCGATGCCAAAATTCCCTGTCAAGGGGTTCGGTCACGACCGATGAGGTCGAGATGATCGACGAATTTGCCGTCGAATCCGGCATCAATCTCTGGGCCAAGGCCCTGCAGGCCTAAACCATGCGGGTGCGTTGAGAGCAGGGTTCCTCCAGACAGAGGAACAATTATTGAGCCACCATTGGGGATCCCCACGAAGTCACTCCGGCACCCGCCGCGGGACGCGCGCAGTCTTGCGCCAACCCCAGTCCACCCCACCCGGGTGGCCAACCGTTGTCCCGGATAGTCCACCCGGCAAGGTAGTAGCCAGCCACACCACGTCTGGAGCGAAACTGAGGTCAGTCCTCGATGTGGCCTGGCTCATGCAGTCACATGTCGAGGCCAACAATTAAGAAAGATGAGAAGGATCGAACGATGCGAACCGCCGTAGGCCTCACCATGGTGATCACCTCGGGAACGCTGCGGTTCGACAGTATAACGAAGGCGCGCCACCTCCCGAGGTTCATCGGCCCCAGTTGCCAACAACTATTCATGGGCTATTGATCGGCGCAGCCTCGCGATTTCCACGCGCCCACAGCCCCGGCCGCGAAGGACCGGCAATGCATGCGTCTTCGCTCTTGTCCCGGAGGGTACGGGCGATGTGGCGTACAAGTTCAATGCACGTTAGATGATTAGAAGAGGACTATGGATTATTCGCTGATGATGGCCGCATACGCCATCAGCACAATGAAGCACGAGGGCGGCAGTGCGTTGCCGGATGCGCCTGTTGTCGTGGAACAACGCGTCAGGTACGCACGCAGAAGGCTGGCTCGACTGCAGGGTTGGCTGGCGAGCGTTCTACACCAAGTCGCGTGGGCAATTGAGCCTGACCCGGCGGCTGTAGCTGAGTCCCGGCGGTAAGCCAGCGCGGCCGTCGCCGTGGACGTCGGGTCTGATGGATCTGTTAGTCATCGCCACGAGTTCAGCCTTTGGCTTGCTCACGGGTCTATCGGGTAGCTCGAGCGGCGAGAGCCCGCTGCTCCGGTGACAACAGCAACCTGGAACTGCCCGGTGGCGGCAGGGTGGTTTCAAGCTGGGCGAATTTTAGGGGACACCGTTCAATGGAGGCGTCTGCGGTATCGCAGGTTCAGCGCCGCGGGTGGCGCAGGCGGTTCCCACTCGGTCCATGCCCCGGTGGACCGAAAGGTTGCGGCTGCGGCTGCGGCTACGGCGGCCGCAAGGCACGCGGAGAGCGCAAGATCCAAGGGGCCGAGGCCGCTGACCACAAGAGCTGCACCCGCCGCGCCGCCGAGGAACATCGTCAGGACCGGAACGGAGCGCCGCCCCCATCGGCTGCCGACCCGCGTGGCGGTGTCTGCGGCTATTCCGATGATCGTCAGGGTCAGGACACTAGTCGTCAGATCGGGCACCTGCAGTGACCGCGCCGTCGCGTTCTGGAGTCCCAGTGCCACGCCAAGAATTGCGATAAGCACTGCAATGTGAACGCCTACATACGGCTGCGGCGCGATGAGGCTTGCAAGCCAGGCACCCGCGAGCGCCGCGGATTCGATAGCGGAGGCGACACTGAGAAGACGGCCTCGGTGGCTATGGCGGGCAATCAGGTTGCCGCCAATCCAAGCTCCGATCATGACCGCACCCGCAGAGAGCAGCAGCGCCCACCACGTGAATCCGGGGACGCCTCCGAGCGCGAAACCCCCGAAGACAATATTGCCCGTCATGTTCGCAACCAGCACCCTCCCTAGGCACAGGTAGCTGAACGCGTCGACGAGCCCTGTCACGATCGTCAGGACCAGAAGGAGCGGGGACAGGGGGCCGTGACGGTCTCCGCGCCGCGGGACAATCAGGCGTCCCGCCTCGGACAGCTGGCTGTCGTGGGTATCGGCTTCGCACCTAGTCATGCGGTCCCTCCCCGCCCGGCTGCATCCTGAAACGCGCGGATGACTTACGCGTCTGTCTCGTGCCCGCGATTCCGAGCATGGCTGGGCCGCGCGCCGAGTCCTTGCCCGGCACTGTTGCCGAGCCCGCTCTGCCCTGCCGGCCCACCAAGAACTCGTCTGGGCCCGGCAGATAGGAACCTATGCGGGCGGCCCTCGGCCTCCTGGATGTCATGCCACCCAGACGGTCTTCAGGTTGCAGAACTCCCGGATTCCCTCCATGGACAGCTCACGGCCATAGCCGGAGCGCTTGATCCCGCCGAACGGAAGCTCCGGATAGGAGATCGTCATACCGTTGACGAACACGGCGCCAGCCTGGAGCTCGCGCACGGCATGGTCGATCTCGGCGTCGTCGTTGCTCCAGAACGCCGAGCCCAGGCCGAAATCGAGTCCGTTTGCGATCCGCAGGGCTTCGTCGAGGTCCGCCGCGCGGTAGACGGAGGCAACCGGGCCGAAGGCCCTACCGCTGATCGGATTGGCGGTGGCTCTCGTAGCCGCACCGATCGGGTGGTTGTCAATGCGGACGAGGCAGGACGTCTTCGCCATCGTGACGATCACCATCCTGTTCATCGCGCAGACGCTGGCATTCAATCTCAGCGGGCTCACGGGCGGGGCGCAAGGTGCATCTGTCGCGGCTCCGCCCCTCCCCGCCGCCACATATGACTGGCCGTTCTACTTCGCGATGGTCACGATCCTCGCGGTCACTATGGGGATCTCGTTCGCAATCGTAAATTCAAAGTTCGGGCTCGCGCTGCTCACAATCCGAGCAGATGAGGACAAGACGCACGGAATCGGGGTCCGAGTGACGGCGGTCAAAGTGATCGCGTTCGCGCTCAGTTCGGGGCTGGTCGCGATCGTCGGGGGCATCTGGGCCTACTACGTCGGCTTCATCTACCCGCAATTCGCCGTCGACCCGCTCATCACTATCGGAATGGTGTTGATGACATTCCTCGGCGGGAAGGGAACCCTCTGGGGCCCAGTGCTCGGTTCGTTTATCCTGGTCCCCGCCCAGGAGTACTTCGCCCAGCTGTTCGGCGCGAGCGAACTATACCTCCTCGCCTACGCGCTCGTATTCATCGTGATCATGCTGTTCCTGCCACGCGGAATCATCCCTTCGATCGCGGCATCACGACGGCGACGCCTCCTCCGCAGGTCTCGCGACGAGCCAGGCGACTCCGCTGGACCTGCAAATACAAGATCAGAGCTTGCCGTCAAGTCGACGGCCAGCTTGACGGAGGTGACCCCATGACGGCCGTGCGCAGATCGAGGGTATGGTCAAACGCTTTGGCGGCGTGACAGCGGTGGACTCCTGCTCCTTCGCGGTCGAAGAGGGCACCATCACCGCGCTGATCGGGCCAAACGGCTCAGGCAAGACGACCGCGTTCAACATGATCACCGGATACCTCAAGCCGGATGTCGGTCAGATCGACTTCCGGGGCGAGAAGGTCAGGCATCCGCGCCCCGCGACACTCTATCGTCGCGGCCTCTCGCGGACATTCCAGCAGGCCCGCATCTTCCCCGACCTCACCGTCGAGGAGAACCTGATCATCGCCCGCGGCGGATCCTGGGCAACGATGTTCCAGCCCCGGGTCGGGCGCAAGGACCACGAAGTCGCGTCCCAGATGATAGATGAGTTCAACCTCTCGGCGGTCGCCCAACTGCGAGGAGCCGAACTGAGCTACGGGCAGAGGAAGCTGCTCGAGTTCGCATCGGTCTTGATGAACGAACCGAAACTCGTCCTGCTCGACGAACCCACTGCCGGTGTCAACCCGGTCATGATCGACACGATGGAGCGCCACATCCGCGAACGCCACGCAGCCGGAACGACGTTCCTGATCGTCGAGCACGACATGCAGTTCGTGATGCGCCTGTGCAATCCCGTGATCGTCCTCGACCGCGGTGCCCCGATCGCATCCGGAGCACCGTCCGAGATCCAGTCCGATCCCAAAGTCCTGGAGGCTTACCTTGGTTCCTGAACCGCTGCTCACTCTCACCGGCGTCACCGCCGGCTATGGTGCCGGCCTGATCCTCAAAGGGGTCGACCTCGAGGTCGAGACCGGCAAGGTCGTGTGTCTCATCGGGCCCAATGGAGCCGGGAAGTCCACGGTTCTGAAGACGATCTCTGGACTGTTGCGACCGAAGTCCGGAACCGTCGTCTTCCGCGGCGAGGAGATCGGTCAGCTCCGCCCGCGCGAACGCCTGCTGCGTGGGGTCGTGCACGTCCCGCAGGACCGGAGCCTGTTCCCCCAGATGACGGTGTGGGAGAACCTGATCATGGGTGCCTTCAGTCTCAGCGACGCCTCCGTCGTCCGACAGAGGTCTGAGGAGATCGCCGAGGAGTTCCCCATCGTCGCCAAACGACGTCACGCCCAGGCGGGATCGCTGTCCGGGGGTGAGCAGAAGCAGGTCGAACTCGCCCGTTCGCTGATGCTCGATCCGGCGCTGATCCTCCTGGACGAGCCGTCGATCGGCCTGGACCCGAAGTCGCGCGTGTCGGTGTTCGAGAGCATACGCGCTCTTGCGGCCGCTGGCCGGGCTGTGCTCCTGGTGGAACAGAATGCTCGCTCGGGCCTGCAAGCCGCCGACAGTGGAGTCGTGCTGGAGGCAGGGCGGGTGGCCCTTACGGGCAGCGGGGACGCCCTGCTTCACGATCCGGAAGTCGCGCGTCTGTACCTTGGTGCAGCTTCGCACGTCTCACCGCTAGCGACCACGGCCCCGAACCATCGCGCCTCCTGAACACGGACGCCGAGGTAAAGCTCAATGTGAACGCCGGGCCGCAGATCTGCTAGTTGGCTGAAACTACCCTCGTCCGCCTAAAGCACCTCGGTGAGCAGTGAGCTGGTGTGGCCGGCCTTGGCCTGCCACACCAGCTCATTCCCCCGCCCTCTGATTGAAAGGGTGACATCAACGAACGAACTGGTCGCGATGTGCTGGACCCATGCCGGCGATGACGCCGGAGCCGATCGGCGCAGAGTCCAGGCCGGAGGGCTCCCGTGCAAATGAACTTCGCCGACGACGCCTTCGGAAGCCCTTCGAGGGACCACCCAAGGCCTCCGCAGGCGTAGACGAAGCCAATGGATGTGGTACCGGGACGTCATCGGATCCAACGCCGGCAGGAACGGGGAAAAGAAGGAACACCCCGCCCCGATCGTGGACACCTGGTGGCAGACCGAGACCGGCGCCCAGATGATCGCGCCGCTGCCGGGGGTGACGGCGACCAAGCCGGGCTCGGCGCAGGTGGCGTTGCCGGGCATCGCGATCGACGTCGTGGACGAGGCCGGGGAGTCCGTCCCGGACGGGCACGGCGGCTACCTCGTGGTCCGCGAACCCTGGCCCGCGATGCTGCGCGGCATCTGGGGGGACCCGGAACGGTTCAAGGACACCTACTGGTCCCGCTTCGAGGGCATGTACTTCGCCGGGGACGGGGCCAGGAAGGACGAAGACGGCGATATCTGGCTCCTGGGCCGGGTCGATGACGTCATGAACGTCTCCGGGCACCGGCTCTCCACCACGGAAATCGAATCCGCGCTCGTGTCCCACCCCGCCGTCGCCGAGGCCGCCGTCGTCGGAGCCTCCGACGAAACCACCGGCCAGGCCGTCGTCGCGTTCGTGATCCTGCGCGAATCCGCCCCGTCGGGACAGGACAGCGGCGACGCGACCGTCGCCGAACTGCGCAACCACGTGGGCAAGGAAATCGGACCCATCGCCAAACCCAGGCACATCCGGCGTCGAGATAGTGACTAATCCTGCAAGGCCGTTGTCTTCGCCTTGACAGGCGGAATATCTCCTCCGGTGCTTGTGCCTAGCTCCGTCCGACCGCCTACGCATGGACCAGATAGAACAGCGGCCGCATCGGCCTGGAGGCAACTCGTCGAAACGATCAATGCCGAATCCACGTTCGCGGGTCTGCAAACCTGGCTTCCCCGGACCGGCACGGCCATTGCAGCGTCTAATGTGGTTGAGGACCTCGTCACCGGACTTCAACACGACCGCGGGGCCACGCCGCCAGCCAGTGCCGGAGCCGCGATTGATCCGTACGATCCGGCAGGCTTCGGAATTGCTCACTCCTTGTTTCATCAGCTGATCATAGTGAGCCCGGGCAGCGCTCTTTTGGGCCGCTCCGGACTCCCCTTCTAGGTCTCTTCGTCTCTGCAGATTGCCACGCCCATCACTCAGTCGTTGCGACGATCACTAGACGCCAAGTCCACGAAACGGCTCAGTTTTCGACCATCGCTGACACATATACCAAAGCGGGCGCGACAGACTCGACCACGGCACTGCCGCGGTCGAGTCCCGTGAAGACCACGAAACACGAAGTCCTCAGATGCGCAGTCGGCATCACCCGGCACTCCCAGCCCGGTCGCTACGTTCGACGCAGCGGTGCAGGGCAGCTCATCTTTTGCGCCGACGATATCGGTGGCAGGTCGCGCGCTCCGCTCGGTCCGCCGACGCCCGAGCCAGTCGGAATCCGCAAATTGAGGTGGGCGGCTCCACGGCCTGCGGCCGGAGTTCATGGTCTCAGGCACGGAACGGCCTGGATATGCCTACTACATGCATCTTCCTCTCTTCATTGCCTGATCACCTACAGCTGGCTGTGCGACGCAATGGCGGGGTCCGAGCCGATTCGGGCACCGCTCTCGAGCTGGGTGATGGCGGCAAGGTCCGCTGGAGTCAGGGTGATCGCCGCAGCATCGGCGTTTTCCCGCATACGGCCAGTCGTCGAGGACTTGGGAATGGCAATAATCCCTGAAGCGAGGTGCCACGCCAACACGATCTGAGCTGGTGTGGCGCCGTATTTGGTGGCCAGCGATTTCACCGTGGCTGCATTCAGATCAGCCCCCTGCCCCAACGGGCTGTACGCCTCCACCGCAATACCCAAGGAACGGCACTTGGCCGCCAACTCCTTCTGCTGGAACGTGGGGTGGATTTCGAACTGGTTCACCGCCGGGACCACATCAGCGGCCTGCAGTAGCGTGTCCAGATGCTCGCCGAGGAAGTTGGAGACGCCGATAGCTCGCACCGAGCTGTTGTCGTAGAGCTTCTCCATCGCTTTCCAAGCTTCGGTGAAGAGCCCCTGCGAGGGCACCGGCCAGTGGATCAGGTACAGGTCCACAAAGTCGATGCCAAGTGCTTTCCGGCTGTTCTGGAAGGCCTCATGCGCGTTGCCCTGCTCGCCGTTGCGTAGCTTGGTGGTGATGAAGATTTCATCCCGGGGAATGCCCGAGGCGGCGATGGCTGCTCCGACGCCGGCCTCGTTGCGGTAGGCGGCTGCGGTGTCTATGTGGCGGTAGCCAGCCTCGAGCGCATCCTCGACTATTCGCTGGGTCTCGTCCGGCGGAACCTGGAACACGCCGAAGCCGAATTGCGGAATTTCGACGCCGTTGTTGAGGGTCACGGTGGGTGTGGTGGTTTCTTGCGTCTGCGACACTGTCGATTCTTCCGTTAGTGAGATTGGTCCCTTAGAGTGCCCACACAAAATTCGGTGCGAACCGCCTGCGCGCGGGCTTTGCAAAAGACGCTACCCATGTTGGGACGTCGTGTCAGCCGCTATGCCTCTCCCTGGTCTTCCTAGGACAGGCAGTCCTACCCTCCGTGCAGAAAACGTGATCCGACCTCCCCCGCCCTCGTGGGGTCCAAAGGCCGGGCTATCCAGATTCTGGAATATTGCTTCGCTTCAAGAACAGTGCTCGTGAAGCGACCGGAATCGGCGCGCACACACCGGTGGGCTCAGGCCACGGCGAGTGTTCTTTCGCAGAACTCTGTTAGAGCGTCGACTGTGCCTCTTTGTCCAGGATCCGCGTACGTCCTGTTACTAGCCTGTCTGCCGTCGCGCCCGGCGTGTAGGTCACCGAGCGAATGTGACATCCCTACGTGTCAGGGTTGGATGAGGCCAGCGGCTCATTGCAACTTCGTCTAATC
>NZ_JBZAYA010000043.1:0-7777 GCF_058244265.1 Arthrobacter sp. SE2
CCTTTAAAACACCCCCCGGCAAAAACGAGCCGGCACCCCGCCAGCACCCGGTATAAACGAGCCGGCCCACCGCAAGCACCCGGTATAAACGAGCCGGCATCCCGCCAGGACCCCCTATAAGTGAGCCGGCGTTTAGCCCGAGAAGAAGTCGGAAAGCTCGGCGATGAGCTTGTCGGGTGCGCGGATCACGCCGTCGTGGCCGTGGCCGGGGAGGATGGTGTAGCTCGATCCGGAGAGCACGTCATGGATCTGGCCGCACGCCACGCCGAAGTAGGCGGGGCTCTTTTCCCCCACCACAATGAGCGTTTCCAGCGGCAGCTCAAGGAACGGCTCGGCGGGCATGTCCGCGGCGATGACTGCCTTGATCTCACGCACGCCGGACTGCATGAGCTCACGCATCTGCTTGCCCATGGGAGTGCCCGACGTCAGCTTGGTGACGAGTGTCAGCATGGACAGCGGCATCCGCGCGAAGGCGCCCTCCGTCTCGACGCCCTTCACAAGCACAGCGAGCCCGCGGTCAAAGTCTCCAGCCGCCGTCGCGCGCTCGTATTCGCTCGTCCACTCGGCCTTCACGCTGTGGTTGACGGAGACTGCGGGGTCGTAGACCGCCAGGCGTTCCACCGGTAGCGTGCGCGCCGCGTGCAGGGCCACAGCGCCTCCGAAGCTGTGGCCGAAGACATCGGTGCTGGCCGTGTGCTTCATGACTTCGGAAAGATCCCGGATGTCGACGTCGAGGGTGTAGTCCTCGGGCTGCGGCGACGATTCACCACGGCCGCGGCGGTTGAAGGTGTGGACCGGGCGACCAAGGGCGGCACTGAGTTTCTGGGCAAACTTGGAGTAGTCTGCGGCGGTCACCATCGAGGCGGGCACGACGACGACGCCGGAGCCGCCACCGGCAAGCTCACCGCCCGTCGTGAAGAGCTCGAGGGTTCCGCCGTCGGCCGTTGTGATGTTCTCGCGCGTCATGCTTCGAGCCTAACCGAGCCGCAGGGTTCCGTCAGTCCTTGAAATAGCTGGAAAGGTCCGTCACGAGTTCCTTGACCGCGGCAGGAATGGATCCGTGGAAACCTTTTGGCGATACCACCAGCGTGCTTCCGGGGACGGCTGCGTACAGCCGCTCTGCAGTGACCTTGTAGTATTCGGGGCTTTTGCTGCCCACGATAAATTGCGTGCTTCGGGGGAGGACGGAGAAGTCCCGCGGGCGCGCAGCTTCGTCGTAGGCGGCTTTGAGTTCTGCCACGCCCGTTGGCATGAGTCCCCTGAGGACCTTGTTGACCTTGGTGTGGGAAACGAGGGCCATGAGTCCGGCCAGGATGGGCTCCGGGATTCGCGCCAAGGCGGTGCCAGGCTGCATCCCCCTCTTCATCCTGGCCATGGCACGCCCTACATTTCCGCTATCCACGGATTGGGCAAAGCCTTCCAACCAGCCCATGTCCATGCTCCCGTCGATGTTCACGGCGGCGTCGTACACGGCAAGTTTGTCAGGTTCGTAGCTTGTCCCCGCAAACTCCTGCACGGCGTTCAGTGCCACGGATCCGCCAAGGCTGTGGCCAAGGAGGTTCCTGGCGCCTGTGGCGTCCATGATGCTCCGCACGTCCGCAATCTCCGTGGCCATGGAGTAGTTTGCGGGTAGTTCCGTCGAGCTGCCGCGGCCCCTGCGATCGTAGACGTCGACTGCCCAACCTTCGCCGAGTCCGTTGGATAGCGCCACGGAAAAAGGCCTGTAGATGAGCGCGGTCAGGAATGCGCCCCCGATGAGCACCACGCGGTGCTCTCCCGGAGCATCCGCCGAGCCGTAACTGTACAAGGCGAGCTTGCCGCCGTCGGGGGTGGTGACCTCACGTTCTATCACCGCTTCATCCTAGGGTGACGGCGCCCTGTGCCAGGTAGCGGGCAATCCTCACAGCGAGCTGCTTGCCTGGCCGGAGAGGACCCTCGTGGAACTGGAGTGGGACTACCGAGAAGTCCACCGCCGGTATGGCAGCTGCAAGCTGCCGACCGGTTTCGGCAAAGTACGCCGGACTCCACCCGCCACTTAGCATCAGCGTTGGCGTTTTCAACTCCGCATAGTCTTGGATATGCGAGTCGGCGTCAATGATCGCGCGCATCTCCAACACCGCCGTCGGCAGCAGTTCCCGCATCTCGGATCCCAACCTCGTCTTGGCGGAGAGGATGCTGATCACCCGCAGCGCCCCGAGCGGCAAGTAGGAAATCGGGCCGGCCGTGCCCAGCCCCTGGACCAAATGCGCCCAGGCGTTGTCGAGCTGGCCCGCGGTGACGGCCTCTTCCAATTGCGGTCGCCAGCGCCCGTTCAAGTTGCCGGAGAGGGAAACCGCGGCGTCGTAAGTGACGAGGCGGGAAATTGGTGCACGCAGCGCCGCCTGCAGCGCGACGAATCCGCCATAGCTGTGGCCAACAACATCGGTGGATCCGCTCGCTTCCATCACGGAAAGCAAGTCGCTGGTCTCCGTCGCAGCGGAGTAGCCGGGCGGCTGCGGTGCCGACCGGCCGCGGCCGCGCCGGTTGTAGGAATGCACCGGCCGGCCGAGCAGGACGCTCAGGTTCCGCGCGAATGGCCAGTAAAGGGAATCAGTCACCAAGGTGCCGTGAACGAGGACGACGCCGGGCTCCTCCGTAGCGCTTGAAGCGCCGGGAATGGACGCTTCGGCTACCGGCCGGAAGGAGTGCACCTCGAGGTGGCCGCCGTCGTCGTCCGTTTCAACTGTCCATGTCTCCACAGCCCGAGTCTATGTTGCCGCGGGGGCGGGAGGGGAAGATAGGGAACTCTAAGGAATCCCCGGTAAACTTGTGGATTGTGACTTCCGCAAACACCCCATCCCCGCACACCGCCGCCGAGCCAGCCGACGCCAGCGAACAGATGCGCATCCGCATGGAAAAGCGCAGCAAGCTGATTGAGCGCGGCACCGAGGCCTACCCGGTGGGTGTTGAGCGGACGCATTCCCTAGCGGAGATCCGCGAGAAGTACGCCCATCTCCAGGCTGACGAAACCACCGGCGACGTCGTGGGCATCACTGGCCGCGTCGTGTTCGTGCGCAACACGGGCAAGCTCTGCTTCGCCACCCTCCAGGAAGGCGGTGTGGACGGGAAGGGCGTGCGCCTGCAGGCGATGCTCAGCCTCGCGAATGTCGGCGAGGAAACCCTCGCGGACTGGAAAGCGCTGGTGGACCTCGGAGACCACGTCTTCATCAAGGGCGAAGTCATTTCCTCCAGGCGTGGCGAGCTGTCCGTCATGGCCGACTCCTGGTCGATGGCCTCCAAGGCCTTGCGCCCGTTGCCGGTGCTGCACGCCGAACTGAATGAGGAAACCCGTGTCAGGCAGCGCTACGTGGACCTCATGGTCCGCGACGAAGCCCGGGAAATGGTCTACACCCGCGCAGCGATTACCCGCTCGGTCCGCGACACCCTGGACCGCCGCGGCTATGTGGAAGTGGAGACCCCCATCCTGCAGCTCGTCCACGGCGGTGCCACGGCACGCCCGTTCGAGACGCACATGAATGCCTTCGACCAGAAGATGACGCTGCGTATCGCCACCGAGCTCTTCCTCAAGCGCGCCGTCGTGGGCGGAATCGACCGCGTCTACGACATGGGCCGCGTCTTCCGCAACGAAGGCGTCGACTCGACGCACAGCCCCGAATTCACCACATTGGAATGCTACGAGGCGTGGGCGGACCAGTTCGTCATGGCCGAGCGCATGAAGGAAATCATCCTTAACGTCGCCGACGTCGTGGGCACCCGCACCATCCAGACTGACGCCGGAGAGATCGACCTCGACGGCGAATGGGCCTGGGTTGCCGTCTACCCGGGGCTCTCCGAGGCGATCGGCGAAGAGATCACTCCGGACACCACGGTGGGGGAACTTCAGGCGATTGCCGCCAAGCACGAGGTCAAGGTGGATCCCAAGTGGGACGCCGAAAAGCTCGTAGTAGAACTGTTCGGCGAGATCGTCGAACCCACCCTGCTCAACCCGACCTTTGTCTACAACTACCCTCCCTCCGCGCAGCCCCTTGCCCGGCCGCATCGGGAGGACGGCCGCCTGATCGAGGCCTGGGACCTCATCATCGGCGGCATGGAACGCGGCACGGCCTTCTCCGAACTGATCGACCCCGTCATCCAGCGCGAACGCCTCACGGAGCAGTCCCGTCGTTCGGCAGCCGGCGATGTCGAGGCCATGCAGCTGGATGAAGACTTCCTGCGCGCCCTTGAATACGGTGCTCCGCCCATGGGCGGCATCGGCCTAGGCATCGACCGCTTGGTCATGCTGTTCACCGGAGCAGGCATCCGGGAAACCATCCTGTTCCCACTCCTCAAGCCCGAAGGGCACTGACCATGGAATACATTGCCGTTCTTGCACCGTCCGTCGTTGTCGGACTTCTCTTTTGGTTTGCCATGAAGGCTATCTTCAACGCGGACAAATCAGAGCGCCAAGCAGAAGCCCGCGCCCAGGAAGAAGCCGGATTCGGAATTGCCAAGCCGGCGGGCGACGGCTCAACCCCTGCCAAATAGCTCTTTCTCCGGGCGCTCCAGAAGATTTAATAGTGTCTTTGGCGATCCCTTTGAGGATGCCTTTGGCCGAGCCTTTGACGAGCCTTTGACTAGGTGCCATCCACTGGACGATAATCTTTAATTAGTAGTCTAGCTATTCTGCATATCCGACCCCTCCAAAAGAGAGTCTTTTCATGGCACAGAAAGTCAAAATTATCCTCGTTGACGACCTGGATGAGGGCTCTGCGGATGAAACTGTCCGCTTTGGCCTTGACGGAGTCAGTTACGAAATGGACCTGTCCAGTGCCAACGCTGCGAAGCTGCGGGACGCTCTTGGGCCATTTGTCGCTAAGGCGCGCAAGACATCGACCGGCCGTGCAACGCGTAGCCGCGTTGCCGCGGGCAGAAACCAGGACTCCGCGCAGATCCGTCAATGGGCGCGCGACAACGGTTATACCGTAAACAGCCGTGGCCGCATTCAGGCCGAAATTCAGGAAGCCTACCAGAAGGCCAATTCCTGACACCAAGTATCAATACCCCGGCCCTACGGCCGGGGTATTGTTTTTTAACCGCACGGCTCGCCGGGATAACGATGTCGTTTGGCAGCATGGCGCCACTATTCCCAGGAAGGTTTGGAGCCGACTGGGCATAGCCGGTGGACAGTCACCACGTTTGCCGGGAAGAACGACGGCGGCCGGCCCGTGGGGGTATCGACGGAAGCGCGGCGTGACCGTGGAAGCCCTGGAGTCGGTCTCCGCCGTGATCCCGAGGCCCACGGACGAGTTGAGCGGACTTATTCCCGGTGCGGCCATGTTTCCCCTGTGGCGAACACGCCCCAAAATTCCAGCGTTGCCACGTAGCATCAAAGTACGTCGTAGCTAGGAGTGTGGCGAAATGTTTGAGAGATTTACGGACCGTGCCCGTCGCGTTGTTGTGCTTGCCCAAGAAGAGGCACGCATGCTCAACCACAACTACATCGGTACCGAGCACATCCTCTTGGGTCTGATCCACGAGGGTGAGGGCGTTGCCGCCAAGGCGCTGGAGTCCCTGAGCATTTCGCTCGATGGCGTCCGCGAGCAGGTACAGGAGATCATCGGCCAGGGCCAGCAAGCCCCGTCCGGCCACATCCCCTTCACCCCGCGCGCCAAGAAGGTGCTTGAGCTCTCGCTCCGCGAAGCCCTGCAGCTCGGCCACAACTACATCGGCACCGAGCACATCCTGCTCGGCCTCATCCGCGAGGGTGAAGGCGTTGCCGCGCAGGTCCTGGTCAAGCTTGGCGCCGACCTCAACCGCGTCCGCCAGCAGGTCATCCAGCTGCTTTCCGGCTACCAGGGCAAAGAAACTGCGGGTCCCGGCTCAGGTCCCGGCCAACAGGAAGGCACCCCCGCCGGTTCGGTAGTGCTCGACCAGTTCGGCCGCAACCTCACCCAGGCCGCGCGGGAAAACAAGCTTGATCCCGTGATCGGCCGCGAGCTGGAGATGGAACGCGTCATGCAGGTCCTCTCCCGCCGGACCAAGAACAACCCCGTGCTGATCGGTGAGCCCGGCGTCGGCAAGACTGCCGTCGTCGAGGGCCTTGCCCAGGCGATTGTCCGGGGAGATGTGCCGGAGACCATCAAGGACAAGCAGCTCTACACGCTTGACCTTGGTTCCCTTGTTGCCGGTTCCCGTTACCGTGGTGACTTCGAAGAGCGCCTGAAGAAGGTCCTCAAGGAAATCCGGACCCGCGGCGACATCATCCTCTTCATCGACGAGATCCACACGCTCGTGGGTGCCGGCGCTGCAGAAGGTGCGATCGATGCCGCGTCCATCCTCAAGCCGATGCTGGCCCGTGGTGAACTCCAGACCATTGGTGCCACCACACTGGACGAGTACCGCAAGCACATTGAGAAGGACGCCGCCTTGGAGCGCCGCTTCCAGCCGATCCAGGTCAAGGAGCCTTCCGTCGCGCATGCGATCGAGATCCTCAAGGGCCTGCGTGACCGCTACGAAGCGCACCACCGGGTGACCATCACCGACGGCGCCCTTGCTTCTGCTGCAACGCTGGCCGAGCGCTACATCTCGGACCGCTTCCTGCCGGACAAGGCGATCGACCTGATCGACGAAGCAGGTGCACGGCTTCGCATCCGCCGCATGACCGCCCCGCCGGAGCTCAAGGCCATGGATGAGCGCATCGCCGAAGTGAAGATGGAGAAGGAATCCGCCATCGACGCCCAGGACTTCGAAGGCGCCGCCTCGCTGCGCGACAAGGAGCAGAAGCTCATTGCCGAGCGTGCCGAGAAGGAACGCAACTGGAAGTCCGGCGGCATGGATGATATTTCCGAGGTGGACGAGGAGCTGATTGCCGAAGTTCTCGCGAACTCCACCGGCATCCCGGTCTTCAAACTCACCGAGGAAGAATCCAGCCGTCTCCTCAAGATGGAAGACGAGCTGCACAAGCGGGTCGTCGGCCAGGACGAGGCCATCCGTGCCCTCTCCCAGGCGATCCGCCGCACACGTGCAGGCCTGAAGGACCCCAAGCGTCCGGGTGGCTCGTTCATCTTCGCCGGCCCCACCGGCGTCGGCAAGACCGAGCTCGCCAAAGCGCTGGCCGAATTCCTGTTCGGTGAAGAGGATGCCCTCATCACGCTGGACATGTCCGAGTACTCCGAGAAGCACACGGTTTCGCGTCTCTTCGGTGCCCCTCCCGGCTACGTCGGCTACGAAGAAGGCGGCCAGTTGACGGAGAAGGTCCGCCGTCGTCCGTTCTCCGTGGTGCTGTTCGACGAAGTGGAGAAGGCCCATGCCGATCTCTTCAACTCGCTGCTGCAGATCCTGGAAGACGGCCGCCTGACCGACTCCCAGGGCCGGGTGGTGGACTTCAAGAACACGGTGATCATCATGACCACCAACCTGGGTACCCGCGACATCTCCAAGAGCGTGGCGACCGGCTTCCAGTCCGGTACGGACACCACCACCGGCTACAACCGGATGCGGGCACGGGTCACCGAAGAGCTCAAGCAGCACTTCCGCCCCGAGTTCCTCAACCGCGTTGACGACGTCGTGGTGTTCCCGCAGCTCACGCAGGACGAGATCATCGAGATCGTGGACCTCTTCGTCACGCGCCTCGAGGGCCGCCTCAAGGACAAGGACATGGGCATCGAGCTCACCACGGCCGCCAAGGTCCTCCTGGCGACCCGGGGCTACGATCCCGCCATGGGTGCCCGGCCGCTGCGCCGCACCATCCAGCGCGAGATCGAGGACCAGCTCTCCGAGAAGATCCTCTTCGGCGAGC
>NZ_JBZAYA010000044.1:0-7096 GCF_058244265.1 Arthrobacter sp. SE2
ACACAAAAGCAGCAGCCTAACTCCCACTGGCCTCATTCACCTTGACAAATTCCGGGTTGGCGCCGAGTTGTGACTAACCCACTCGACTTCATCAGGTACCGGTGCAATTGGTGGCACGTAAAGTAGGGACGAAATGAGTAACCGAACAGCCCCCATCATCATAGGTGCGCTTGGCCTCGTAGTCTTTTCCGTCGTAACAGTGATCTGGACAGTGCGGACATTTGAGATTGACGCTGCCAATCTGACAGAGGCCACCCCACCACTGCAGGATGCCCTCTGGCTGGGGAGCATCCTGGTGGTTGCCGGATCTATTACTTGGCTCATTGTGCTCAGAAGACGGGCACCTAAGGAGTAGCAGCCACTCGATCATTTCATTGACGAGCGCGGGTTCGCGGCTTTCGATCGCGGCGGCAATGCAGTCGTCGAACTCACACCCCCTGCGCTGAAGGCGGCCTCGACTTTTGTCAGGCGTCCGGGGAGGTCGTCCGTTACGAAGAGTTCGCTGTGGTCGGTTGCTTCCAGATGCCCGTGAAGCCGGATGCCCTGGCGGCCGAGCTTGCGGAGGTGGATGTCGCGCTTGTCGCGGCCGAATAGCTCCCATGGCGAACCATCCTTGTCAGCCGGATTGGCTCGGCCAGCCTGCGGTGATGCTCCTTGCCCGGTAGAGCAGGCTGTTGGTGGTGCTCAGAGCGACGGCGGGTTTGCCACTTTGCCAGTCGATGGCCCTAAATAGAACGGCTCTGACCGGCCTTTCTTAACCGGTGACGGTGAATCGCCGGGACCCCCAGAAAGATGTACCCAAACGCTATGGCCGGGTATCCGGTCCACAGCGGTCCAAGCAGCTCGGGAAGGGGGCTAATGAAAATCATGGCCAGGCCCAAGAGTGCTATTGCGAGCGTCAGCAAGCCGCTCCAGCCGTGAAGCATCACGTGTCGGGATTGTTCTGCGGGGATCATTTAACGGCTCCTGTTTCTTTGGATAGTGCAGGTTTCACCTTGTTGTCATTTGATCTCGAATTGCCGACGTGACCTCCTCGGGATGGGCGGTTGAGACAATCCATCGGTGGTCGTTCGTTTCCAAGGTGACCGCAGGCCCTCCCACCAGCAAGCCTCGGGTGTCCTCGCCCATGAGCCGGAAGCCATATCCGTCAGCAAGGGATGTCTCCGGGGCCGGGCTTACGGCCACGACGTCTGAGATCGACATTTCGGTTGAATAGAACGGCGCGCAGCGCAAGACGATTTTCTCCTCAGCTATTGCGATGGAGACGGTCATCCGAACAATCGCCCAGGTGAAGGCGACGATGCCGGCGGCCATGAGGAGCCCGGGCAATACGATGCCCGAGACTAGGGCAGACACGACTAAGACCATGACTGAAGCGCCGACAATTCCCCAGATCAAGCCTTTGGAACGTCGTGCCAGCCGGGCCTCTGATATCACCATGTCTTCTCCCAATGCCGCGTCCTAATTAGACTGGCCCACTACAATCTTCTGGACGGCCTTACGAGCTTCCGCTGCCGCACTTGTGAGTAGATAATCCAGGCAACTGAGCTCACAAACGGCAACACAAAGATGGCGACGGCAATCGCTACTTTGAGCGGAGCGGGAATCCATTTTGATGCCATAAGGGATGCAAGCGCGACGACCACCAACACGAAATAGACGATGCCAAAAACAGGAGTAGCCCAGGCGTCGCTGACGACTGGGTTATCCGGATCAGTTGGGCTCACCACGACCGACAGGTTCATGTATACCGCTTTCTTCGGAAGTTACAGTTATTGATCTCGTCAGAGGAGGCTTGGAACCACCCGTTCCGACGAGGGGCGGGACAGGCTTCGGACCAAACGGTCGTTCCCGGTGGTCATTTTGCTTCCTGTAGACAAACCAGGTCGCAAGACTCGCCACCGACGCCGCCAGAGAAGCACCCATGTGGCCTGATTGCCGACGAATGAAATGATGGCAACGATCAAGAGAATTGCGGCCGCGGAGAGAGTTAGAAGTTTCATCAACAGCAAAATAAGCCCCGCCGGGGGCGTCTCCGTGTGCGATCTACCGAATCTCAGTGTGATTTCTCCAAAAATCCGTGTGAAAAGAGCCAATCTCAGTGTTCGCAGGCGACCATCTCCGTGTAGCCGAATCCGGCGTCGCGTCGTCCAACCGCTCGCAGAACCAGACCCACGACACTTTCCGCCCACCCAACCAGCCTTGCTAGTCCGCGCCGCGCCCTTACCCCGAGGCACGACTTTCAGGCTGCGCATTCGTCAGGTCTCAAGGTCCGGGAGCGGCACTCGGTGCAGCTGCCGATCACTGAGGTCGCGTGCCTTCGGCCCGACGAAGTGCTCGAACAACTAGGCTCCAGTCCGGCAGGGCTGACAAAGAAGGTGTGATCCTCCTAGTCAGCGTGGGGTTGGGGAGTCCCCGTCAGCCGGCAAGGATCCGGCCCCTGTGACGCTCGGATCTGCCCTGGCGACCTCGTTTCCTGCGGGAAGTGTCCGACGTCGAAATACTCACAGGAGGATACCGATTTATCACCTAATTTGCTCCGTTCCACCACTCATTTTTCCCAGTTACACCACTCATTTTCAGTGAACGACCCATGAATGATGGTTTGGGCGAGCTACGCTCCGATGGTTGCACGCATTGTGCAGCTTCAACCAAGGTAAGGAGCAACCTCATGAATACTGTTGACAGCACCGCCACCAGCACTACAGAAGAAACTCTGCTCACCCCGGACGGAGCCACCTACGTCCCGGTCTATGTGCCAACGATCGAGGAAACCGTCAAAGCCAGCGGCGGACACCGTCAGTTCATGAAGCTGTAACGCGGCCTGACAAGCTTTCTGATCAAACGGGGGAGATATTCTTGCGGGTAATGCGAGAAGACATCCGCGTCCCTGATGCCAAGGCCGAGCTATATTTGGTCGGTCTTGGCATCGGCGGGTTTTCGCGGCGCACCATTGAGGCGGACGAGGTATTACGCGGGTGCGCGGCCATACTTCATCTGACCGCCTACGATTCAGTTCTTCGTAAGACGTATGCCTCCGACATAGTCAACCTTGACACGCTGTACAACTCGTCATCTGACCCGGCTGAAGTATACGGAACCATGGCGGACCTGATATTTGGGTATGTTGAACGGAATCATTTTCTCGGCTCCGTAGCCTTCCTCACCTATGGACACCCCCTCTTTCTTGTTGATACGAGCTGGGATCTCATGAGAAGGTGTGCGGAGGCTGGCCTTCGAGCAAAACCGCTAGCCGCTACTTCATTTGTGGACCAGATTCTGTGTGACCTGGGTAAGCGCTTCGACGCTGGCGTTCAATTGTTCGAAGCATCAACATTTGTGAAGGAAAGAGTTTCAGTAGACAAGCGATTTCCTTTGCTTATCTCCCAAGTCGGCGACTTTGGTGCAAACGAGTTGAGATTCCACGAGGATCGTCACGCGAGACTAGAGATCTTGTTTCGATATCTTCGAAGCGTATACCCACCAACTCGAGAGTGCACTCTTATCATGTCGTCGTGGCGAGCGAATATGGCTCCGGAAGTGGCCTCGGCATCGTTATCAGAGATTAACACTCTAATTTCTTCCGTTCATATCGGCTGTAGTCTATATATTGACGGAATCTATGATTGACAAAAGCAAAGTGCTGAACGAATTTGCTAAGCATACTTCGACTCTTCACCTGAATTTCTGGGGCAGTCGCGTTGCAGTGACAACGGAACACGAACAGGACAGGCTCCATCTGCAGTATTATTTCCAGGACTATGTTGACAATGTCGTTGCTGGCAACAGTGATGTCAGCATTTGGCTGCATTCCCCGAACGGGCCATTCACTCTAGATGTCACGTCCGATCAGGTTGTCTTTATTCGCGAACCGAGCGGGGACTGGAAGCCGTACGACAGACCACTCGACTCGGTCGGTGCCCCTACGCCGCTGCCACCGTTCGAGCTGCCGCCGCTGGCCGGGAGACTGAAAACGGTTCACGGATGCGCAGCGTGTCCTCCGCATAGATCCGATGACGCCATACTTATTCATGGCCCGTCAATGTCTGGTAAGTCTTCGATCCTGCTGGAGCTTCTGAAATCCGGATGGTGGTTCGTCGCCGATGACACCGTTCCGATCACACGAGAAAACCGATTCCTTCCCTTCACGCGGCCAATCGGCGTTCGCGAAGCAACCCTTGCGAGAGCACCATGGCTCGACCCGTTTATCGACAAGGCCGTTCGTTTCCAAACGCCAACTGGGATTACGGCGGCGGTACATGCTCGAGAATTCGGTGCGCAAATCTGTGCGACTGCTCCAAGGTGGATATGGACAGTCATCCTCAATGAATCTGACCGGTTCGCCATACGACGTCTAGGCGCCAACACCCTTCAAATCTCGCTTGACGTGAATATGCATATCAAGGACGCGGTCCGAAACATATTGGAACTGACCGAAGAAAGACAAGGAGGAAAGTGAGCCGATGGGCGATAGGGCGACTGCGAACGGCCAACTTTGTTTGGACTTTTTTGGCGTAGGGGTATCCGCGGAGGGCGTTCCTGATGATCTTGCAGAGTTGGCTTTTCTTTTCAAGAGATATCTATCTGCGGATGTGATCCCTGAGATAACTGTCAGTATCAGATGCCTCGATTGGCCCGAACGCGGTTTTTTCCAAAGCTTATTGTCCAAAGACGGCCTCCGTAAGCACATAGAGATACGGTACCGCGGCGGGGTGAAGTGCGATGATAACATCACTTTCACGGAATGGTCAGGAGCTCCTTCGCCCTTTCCGCCGTTCTACCATTCAAGCCTATGGACCAGACTGGCCTCACATCCGGGCGCAATTGTCCGATTTCCAGATGGACCGATAATTGCCATCATTGGAGATCACTATGTGGGGAAGACATCCACAGCTATCGCCCTCTGCCGCCGCGGCGCCCGCTTGATAAGCGATAGCCTCATGGTTTTCGAAACCGAGACGCGAACCGCACATACTTTTGAAACACCACTGGGTTTTCGGCGAGAGTCTCTCCTTCGATTAATTCCCACTCTGCACACGCTTGACTTCAGACTTACCGTATCTCCAGAAACAGGGCTGGTGGCTTTGGTTCAACCTGAGCAAGTTCTGGGCGCCGCCAATGTTGAGGGAGGCGCCGTGGACCGCGTCGTTGTCCTCAGCCGTTCTGACTCCGAGTTTTCGGTGCGAATCGCACCGACACCGCCCTTGGGCTGGTTCACCGGAAGTGAACCGTCGCGAACGGCTTCGTTGCTTCCCCAGGAAGCCATACACATTGTGTGTGCTGACTCCGTAAGTCCCGATGAACTAGCAGAGCTAGTAGAGGTTGAGGCGCGAAAATGATCCTTATCGAAGCGCGTGGCATTTCGAAGCAATACCCCGGCAGGACCGCCAAGGCCGTCAACAATGCCTCGATCAAAATTTCCCGAGGCGAGATCATCGCAGTCGTCGGTCACAACGGCGCCGGAAAATCCACACTGTTCGACATCCTGGGTGGCTTAACCAGGCCGGATCAGGGCAAGATCGAACTCCACGTCTCCTCGAATGAGATCGGCTGGTGCCCACAGCGAGAGATCATTGATTGGTCACTTACGGTTCGGCAGAACATTTCCATCGGCTTGGAACTCCGCCAGCGGTCCAACCGCACGAAGCGCCGTGAAACTATCGAGGAGTTGGCGGCCGCCATGGGACTTACAGACTACTTGGGGAGAACTGCGGAAACACTCTCCGGCGGGGAACTTCGGCGAACACAAATAGCCAGGGCCATGGCGGGAGATCCTCCGCTAATGATCTTGGACGAGCCGACTACTGGTCTTGATCCCTCCGGAATCTCGAAAGTCTTCGCGTATCTCGAATGCAGAATGGTGCAGGGCGCAGCGGCGCTCATCAGCACGCATGAAACCTCCAGATTCGCCACACGCTGCACAAGGGTTGTTGCCATGCATAAAGGCGAACTCATAGCCGACCTTCCCGTTGACGAATTCATGCGGGCTGCACCCCTGTCTGAAGACCTCTGGGACGGCTACCTGGCCCGGGCAGGAGTCTGATCATCCATGCGCAGCCTGGTTCTGACCAAATTCCACTTCCTGTCCATGTGGAACTGGCGTTCGGTCTACTTGGGTCGGTTCATCGAACCCATTGCCTTTCTTATCCTTCTTGGCGGCGGGCTCAGCGGCTCGGTCGCTACGGAGGAGGGAAGTTACCCGGCCTTCATCCTCGTCGGTCTGATATGTCTCGTCGCATTCAGGGCGGGGACCTCGACAGTGAGCGATGTAGCGAATGACAGGAAATGGGGAATATTTGCAATCTACGTTATGCAGGGCGGCGGCATTGCCGGCTACCTTGGAAGTCTCGTCTTATTTGCCGTTTCCGTTTTCCTGGCCCAAGTCCTAACCCTTGCCGGAGTCGCGAGTGTCCTCTTCGGAGCCGACGTCATGCAACCGGACCAACTGTTCCACCTCATTGCGCTAGGCGCTGTGATTGTTGTGGGCTGGGTAGGATTCGGGGCCGCAGCTGGCGCCAGGATTCAGTCATACTCCAAGCGTGATTTGGTTATTACGCTTACATCACTTCCGGTCGTTTTGGCGGCTCCGCTGTTCTATCCTCTGGACTCGGCACCCCAGTACATCAAATGGCTATCAGCAGCCAACCCGCTTACATATCAAGTGGCTTGGCTTAGGGCCGAAGGCTCGGAAATTATGCTCGGCTATGGACTCGCCGCCGCATGGTGCCTCACAGGACTGCTACTGGCGTTCGTCCTTCTTCGCGCTGCCGACCGGGTCTCAAACGAAAGATAGTCAGCAACCGCCCAGGTGCCGGGCGCCGTCGTACCCTCAACCCCAGCGACGCAACCCGCCGCCTAATCCTCAGGCTCCGGCAGCTCCTGCGTCTCGGGTCCGGGTTCCTTCCTGGGGGAGTCCCCATCCGGGCTGAGCTCGTCGGAGTAGGGCGCTCGACCTTCGGGGAATGTGTCGATGAGTTCGTTGGCGGCCATGACCAGAAGGTCGCGTTGTAGGACGGGCAGGGAGAGGAGGCCTTGGATATAGGGCCCTTCGCAGATGAGCGTGGTTAGGGCCGTCTGACGCCTAGGGCAGGAGCGT
>NZ_JBZAYA010000045.1:0-5824 GCF_058244265.1 Arthrobacter sp. SE2
TATACCGGGTGCTGGCGGGGTGCCGGCTCGTTTTTGCCGGGGGGTGTTTTAAAGGGGTCAGGCCCCGACACGTGGTGTCGGGGCCTGACCGTTAATGGTTGTCCGGCGGTGTCCTACTCTCCCACACCCTCCCGGGTGCAGTACCATCGGCGCTGTGGGTCTTAGCTTCCGGGTTCGGAATGGGACCGGGCGTTTCCCCCACGCTATGACCGCCGTAACCCTGTTACCCGACCCCCGCACGCGGTGCGGGGTGGGAAGACTGGTTACAACATGGTGGTGTTGTTATTCAGTTGTGTGGTTCCAGGAAGCAACGGTTTGTTGTTCGGGAACCACATAGTGGACGCAAGCAGTGATCGTGTTTGTGTGGTGTAAGTTGTCGGCCTATTAGTACCGGTCAGCTTCAACAGTCTTTAGTCCTGTCTTCCACATCCGGCCTATCAACCCAGTGGTCTGGCTGGGGGCCTCTCACACACGAGGTGTATGGAAATCTCATCTTGAAGCGAGCTTCCCGCTTAGATGCTTTCAGCGGTTATCCCATCCGAACGTAGCTAATCAGCGGTGCACTTGGCAGTACAACTGACACACCAGAGGTTCGTCCGTCCCGGTCCTCTCGTACTAAGGACAGCCCTTCTCAAATTTCCTGCGCGCGCAGCGGATAGGGACCGAACTGTCTCACGACGTTCTAAACCCAGCTCGCGTACCGCTTTAATGGGCGAACAGCCCAACCCTTGGGACCTACTCCAGCCCCAGGATGCGACGAGCCGACATCGAGGTGCCAAACCATGCCGTCGATATGGACTCTTGGGCAAGATCAGCCTGTTATCCCCGAGGTACCTTTTATCCGTTGAGCGACGGCCATTCCACAATGTACCGCCGGATCACTAGTCCCGACTTTCGTCCCTGCTTGAGATGTCTCTCTCACAGTCAAGCTCCCTTGTGCACTTACACTCGACACCTGATTGCCAACCAGGCTGAGGGAACCTTTGGGCGCCTCCGTTACTTTTTAGGAGGCAACCGCCCCAGTTAAACTACCCATCAGGCACTGTCCCTGACCCGGATCACGGGCCGAAGTTAGATGTCCAAAGTGACCAGAGTGGTATTTCAACGATGACTCCACCCGAACTGGCGTCCGGGCTTCAACGTCTCCCACCTATCCTACACAAGCCACTCCGAACACCAATACCAAACTATAGTAAAGGTCTCGGGGTCTTTCCGTCCTGCTGCGCGTAACGAGCATCTTTACTCGTACTGCAATTTCGCCGAGTTTATGGTTGAGACAGCGGGGAAGTCGTTACTCCATTCGTGCAGGTCGGAACTTACCCGACAAGGAATTTCGCTACCTTAGGATGGTTATAGTTACCACCGCCGTTTACTGGGGCTTAAATTCTCAGCTTCGCCTTGCGGCTAACCGGTCCTCTTAACCTTCCAGCACCGGGCAGGAGTCAGTCCGTATACATCGTCTTGCGACTTCGCACGGACCTGTGTTTTTAGTAAACAGTCGCTTCCCCCTGGTCTCTGCGGCCCCGATCCCCTCCCACCAGCAAGTGGTGTTCAAGGTTGGGGCCCCCCTTCTCCCGAAGTTACGGGGGCATTTTGCCGAGTTCCTTAACCATAATTCTCTCGATCGCCTTGGTATTCTCTACCTGATCACCTGTGTCGGTTTGGGGTACGGGCGGCTTGAACCTCGCGCCGATGCTTTTCTAGGCAGCATAGGATCACCGGATCCCCCCATGACGGGGGTCCCATCAGATCTCAGGAACGTCATCAAAGACACAGCGACGGATTTGCCTATCGCTGACCCTACATCCTTAGACCGGGGCAACCATCGCCCGGCCCGGCTACCTTCCTGCGTCACACCTGTTAATACGCTTACCTCCCGGGATCAGGTCCCGCGCTCGGCCAAAACCCGCACACCACAAGGGTGATTGGGCAGGCTCCGGGCGGTTAGTATCCCCCGCTTGGCATGGGCGGTCCTTCGCCGGTACGGGAATATCAACCCGTTGTCCATCGACTACGCCTGTCGGCCTCGCCTTAGGTCCCGACTTACCCAGGGCAGATTAGCTTGACCCTGGAACCCTTGATCATTCGGCGGACGGGTTTCTCACCCGTCTTTCGCTACTCATGCCTGCATTCTCACTCGTGTAGGCTCCACCGCTGGTTTACACCGCGACTTCACCGCCCACACGACGCTCCCCTACCACTCCAGACGACTGAACCACGAAGGCTTGTCTACTATCTGAAATCCACAACTTCGGCGGTGTACTTGAGCCCCGCTACATTGTCGGCGCGGAATCACTTGACCAGTGAGCTATTACGCACTCTTTCAAGGATGGCTGCTTCTAAGCCAACCTCCTGGTTGTCTTCGCAACTCCACATCCTTTCCCACTTAGCACACGCTTAGGGGCCTTAGTTGGTGGTCTGGGCTGTTTCCCTCTCGACTATGAAGCTTATCCCCCACAGTCTCACTGCTGCGCTCTCACTTACCGGCATTCGGAGTTTGGCTGACGTCAGTAACCTTGTAGGGCCCATCGGCCATCCAGTAGCTCTACCTCCGGCAAGAAACACGCAACGCTGCACCTAAATGCATTTCGGGGAGAACCAGCTATCACGGAGTTTGATTGGCCTTTCACCCCTACCCACAGCTCATCCCCTCCATTTTCAACTGAAGTGGGTTCGGTCCTCCACGACGTCTTACCGTCGCTTCAACCTGGCCATGGGTAGATCACTCCGCTTCGGGTCTAGATCACGCCACTACACTCGCCCTGTTCAGACTCGCTTTCGCTACGGCTACCCCACACGGGTTAACCTCGCGACGTAACACTAACTCGCAGGCTCATTCTTCAAAAGGCACGCCGTCACCAGAATCAGACTGGCTCCGACGGATTGTAAGCACACGGTTTCAGGTACTGTTTCACTCCCCTCCCGGGGTACTTTTCACCTTTCCCTCACGGTACTGGTCCGCTATCGGTCATTAGGAAGTATTTAGGCTTATCAGGTGGTCCTGACAGATTCACACGGGATTTCTCGGGCCCCGTGCTACTTGGGATCCTCTCCAGGCGGCACACAACATTACGGTTACGGGGCTAACACCCTCTCCGGCCGGCCTTTCAAGACCGTTCACCTATGTCCATGCTCTCACCCCACCGGTCCGGCAGAACCAGTACGGAAAGTCCCACAACCCCGCCCATGCAACGCCCGCCGGCTATCACACATGGAACGGTTTAGCCTCATCCGCGTTCGCTCGCCACTACTAACGGAATCACTCTTGTTTTCTCTTCCTGCGGGTACTGAGATGTTTCACTTCCCCGCGTTCCCCCCACGCACCCTATGTGTTCAGATGCGGGTCACCAGATCACCTCACAGCGTCTGGCGGGGTTTCCCCATTCGGACATCCTGGGATCACCGTTCGGTTATCAACTCCCCCAGGCTTATCGCAGATTCCTACGTCCTTCTTCGGCTCCTAATGCCAAGGCATCCACCGTGTGCCCTTAAAAACTTGACCACACAAGATCAAAAAACTTCTCGAGAGAACCACGGAAACCGCCACACCGCACACCCCGCAAAGGGACGCACACCATGACCGGATCCAGGTTCATAAAAAGAAATTGCTGTAAGACACACACACCCCACCACCCCCCAAAAAGGAAGCAATGACCATGCGCGTGCCTAGATGCTCGCGTCCACTATGTAGTTCTCAAACAACAACCCCGTACCACACCCCCCCACGCCGGCCACCCCCCAAAAAGGGGACAACCACCAAACGCACGAAGACAATGCAGCCAGGAAACCAGAAACATACAAACCCGCACCACGGAACCACGCAACCCTCACAGGCCACACACCCCACGCCACGGCCCTGTTGCCTCAGGACCCAACAGTGTGCCAAACACGAAAACCGGCCCGCCCCCACCCGCACCGTTCCAAGACACCCAAACCAAAAGGAAAGAGACATCCGTACTAGGGGCAGGAAAGAACCAACCGGCCGCTATCTGCTGATATTCCACCCATGAGCACCCACCGCAGAACAGACGCCTGCGCAATGGGCTTTGCTTCCACACACCCCCGGACCAACCATGCGGCCGGACAGGGAGCGATAATGGTGCTCCTTAGAAAGGAGGTGATCCAGCCGCACCTTCCGGTACGGCTACCTTGTTACGACTTAGTCCCAATCGCCGGTCCCACCTTCGACGGCTCCCCCCACAAGGGTTAGGCCACCGGCTTCGGGTGTTACCAACTTTCGTGACTTGACGGGCGGTGTGTACAAGGCCCGGGAACGTATTCACCGCAGCGTTGCTGATCTGCGATTACTAGCGACTCCGACTTCATGGGGTCGAGTTGCAGACCCCAATCCGAACTGAGACCGGCTTTTTGGGATTAGCTCCACCTCACAGTATCGCAACCCTTTGTACCGGCCATTGTAGCATGCGTGAAGCCCAAGACATAAGGGGCATGATGATTTGACGTCGTCCCCACCTTCCTCCGAGTTGACCCCGGCAGTCTCCTATGAGTCCCCGCCATCACGCGCTGGCAACATAGAACGAGGGTTGCGCTCGTTGCGGGACTTAACCCAACATCTCACGACACGAGCTGACGACAACCATGCACCACCTGTAAACCGACCGCAAGCGGGGCACCTGTTTCCAGGCGTTACCGGTTCATGTCAAGCCTTGGTAAGGTTCTTCGCGTTGCATCGAATTAATCCGCATGCTCCGCCGCTTGTGCGGGCCCCCGTCAATTCCTTTGAGTTTTAGCCTTGCGGCCGTACTCCCCAGGCGGGGCACTTAATGCGTTAGCTACGGCGCGGAAAACGTGGAATGTCCCCCACACCTAGTGCCCAACGTTTACGGCATGGACTACCAGGGTATCTAATCCTGTTCGCTCCCCATGCTTTCGCTCCTCAGCGTCAGTTAATGCCCAGAGACCTGCCTTCGCCATCGGTGTTCCTCCTGATATCTGCGCATTTCACCGCTACACCAGGAATTCCAGTCTCCCCTACATCACTCTAGTCTGCCCGTACCCACTGCAGAACCGGAGTTGAGCCCCGGTCTTTCACAGCAGACGCGACAAACCGCCTACGAGCTCTTTACGCCCAATAATTCCGGATAACGCTTGCGCCCTACGTATTACCGCGGCTGCTGGCACGTAGTTAGCCGGCGCTTCTTCTGCAGGTACCGTCACTTTCGCTTCTTCCCTACTGAAAGAGGTTTACAACCCGAAGGCCGTCATCCCTCACGCGGCGTCGCTGCATCAGGCTTTCGCCCATTGTGCAATATTCCCCACTGCTGCCTCCCGTAGGAGTCTGGGCCGTGTCTCAGTCCCAGTGTGGCCGGTCACCCTCTCAGGCCGGCTACCCGTCGTCGCCTTGGTAGGCCATTACCCCACCAACAAGCTGATAGGCCGCGAGTCCATCCAAAACCGCAAAAGCTTTCCACCACCACCGCATGCGCGGGACGGTCGTATCCGGTATTAGACCCAGTTTCCCAGGCTTATCCCAGAGTCAAGGGCAGGTTACTCACGTGTTACTCACCCGTTCGCCACTAATCCCCCCAGCAAGCTGGAGATCATCGTTCGACTTGCATGTGTTAAGCACGCCGCCAGCGTTCATCCTGAGCCAGGATCAAACTCTCCGTTGAAGTAAAACAAAAACAGACACAACCACAACCACCGGAAATAACGGCAGAAGAGCTGCACAAAATTTGAAACCAGCTGTAAAAAACCAGCCCCGCACCACGGAGGTGACACAGGACCAGCCAAAACAACCAATTCATAAAAACAAATCGGTATCAACAAACTTGGCACACTATTGAGTTCTCAAACAACAGAC
>NZ_JBZAYA010000046.1:0-1705 GCF_058244265.1 Arthrobacter sp. SE2
CCTCGATCTTTCACGAGGCAGGATTTCGGCGGGGTCAGGGCTTACTGGCTGCCTGACTGGGTTTGATTCTGGCATGAAGGTGTGACAGGGCGGCCGCTGACCGGTGGCGGCTGGCCGCGGGCGGTTCCACTGCCGCCCGTTTTGGTGTTCTTGCTCCCTTTGATTCGTTGTCCTCTGGCCGGTTTCCGGCTATGGCGGGGTGATGGCCCTCAGCCTGGCGAGGCCCTTGATCAACAGGGACGTTTCGGGGGCCGTGGAGGCCAGATGCACGATAACCTGGCGGGCGTGACGGCTGATTTTCCCTGCGATCTCGAAGACCCTCGCACGGAGCTTCTTGGGTTCCCACCGCCGCACCTTCGTTCCGGTGAAGGCGAGCAGCTGCGCCCATGCGGTGAGTTCGGCCGCGAGCATGACCAGATGGCACCAGAGCGTGTTCGCGGCGAAGGAATGCAGGGGAAGGTTTTGAAGGCCGGTGTCCTTGGCGCCCCGGATCCGGTCCTCGCAGCGGGCCCGCAACCGGTGCCTGACTTCAAGGTCGGCGAGCTGGCCGCGGGCCTGGTTTGTCGCGAACGCCGTGTATCTCATCCCGTCGATGTCGGTGATCCGCAGCTGCGCGCCCGGGTGCGGGACTTCCTTGCGGACGATGACCCGCAACCCTTTGGGCCAGGCGGAGAGCTCGAGCATGCCGGTGACCTCGGCCACCCAGGCGCCGTCCCGTTCGAACCCGTCACTGTTGTAGGCCCGCGTCCACGCCTTGTCCGGGATCAGCGGCAGGACGTCCTCGAGGGCCCCGTGGACCGGGAACCCGACGGAGTAGCCCAGGTTCCGGTGCCGGGCGGTGAGCCAGCGCAGGAACTCCTGCGTGCCGCCGGCCGAGTCCGTGCGGATCATGACCTTCCGTCCGGACCGATGGCCGGCGGGCAGCTGTTTCAGTGCGTCCCTGACCACCTCGATATGGTCCGCGGCCGTGTTGGAACCGGCATTACCCGGTCGCAACAGCACCGCCAAGGGCTCCCCGGTGCCCTCGGCGCCGTGGTCGATGAACGCGGCCAGCGGATGGAAGCCATACCCCTTCTTCCACGTCGGACGGGCATTTTCCTTCTCCGAGTGTGCCGTCAGGAGCGTGGCATCAACGTCGATGATCACCGGGTTCAAGGCGCTGGCGTCGTACAACGGCGACGCGTCCCCGGCCGCAGTCCAGGCCCGGGCACGGGCTTCGGCGCGCGCCTTATTGATCGCTGACACTGCCTTGCCCGGGCGCACCGTGGAGAGGGTCCGGACCAGCCGGCTGATTGTCGGATCCGAAGCCACCAGACCGTAAACCCCCGGCTGGGTGCGCAGCCGGTCCACGTCCGCCAAACAATCCCCGCCCGTGGCCAGGGACACGGCCTGGTCGGTGAGGATCTTGCCCGGATCATGCCGGGCGAACGGCTTGCGCCACGGCCCCAATCCTGCGGACAACGCTGCCATCAACCCCGTGGCCCGGACCGTTTCAGTCAGCACCAGCCCGCCCGCCTGCGACACCACCCCGTCACCGGCGGAATCAACACGGACAGACGGATAGGACGAGGTAAGATCAGACACCAGAAAGGTGCTCCTTCGAGCGGGTCAAAACAGTGCGTCAACAACACTATTTTCCCAGCTCAGGGGCACCTTTCCCTGCTTAAACACGCGCTGCCAGCATCCGCCTCATGAAATACCGAGG
>NZ_JBZAYA010000047.1:0-1668 GCF_058244265.1 Arthrobacter sp. SE2
TGGCGGTTTCTAGGGGTCGTTGCAACACCTGTTGGCTAAGTAGTCAAGATTAGATCACGCAGACGCTCGGCTGGGCTATCCCAGTCGAGCGTTTTGCGTGGGCGGCCGTTGAGTTCCTGGGCGACGTGTTCGAGGTCTTCCGGGCCGTAGACGGACAGGTCTGTGCCTTTGGGGAAGTACTGGCGCAGCAGCCCGTTGGTGTTCTCGTTCGAGCCGCGTTGCCAGGGGCTGGCGGGGTCGCAGAAGTAGACCTGCATGTCCGTGGCCAGGCTGAAGGATTTGTGTCCGGCCATTTCGGCGCCCTGGTCCCAAGTCAGGGACCCGCGCAGGTGCGCCGGCAGGGTGGACATGGTGGCGATGAGTCCGTCACGGACCGTTTCGGCGGTGTGGTCATTGGGCAGGTGGACGAGCATCACGTACCGGGTGGTGCGCTCGACCAGGGTGGCGATCGCGGACTGGTTGTTCGCTCCGGTGATGAGATCCCCTTCCCAATGGCCGGGCACGGCCCGGTCCTCGATCTCGGGCGGACGTTCGGAGATCATGATCATCGGGTCCACGAACCGGGAGGTGCGTTGGGCCGCGTCTTTGTGGGGTTTGCGGCGTGCCCGGCCGGTGCGCAAGGCTGCCTGGATTTCGCGTTTGAGTCCGCCGCGGGCCTGGAAGTACAGGGCTTGGTAGATCGTCTCTGGGCTCACTCGCATCTCCGGGTCGTCGGGGAACTCGTCGACCAGGGTGTGGCTGATCTGTTCCGGAGACCAGCGTATGGCCAGTTTTTCCTTCACATACTCCCGCAGCGGACTCTCTTCAACGAGTTTGGCGCTCTTCGGACGGGCCCTGCGGGCGGCGGCTTTCCGGTGCGCCCCGTGCGGCAGGTAACCCAGTACCGGATCGGTATTGCGGGCCAGTTCCCGGCTGACCGTCGAGACGGGACGTTCGAGGATCGTTGCGATGGCCCTCATGGAAGACCCTCCGGATCTCAGGTCCTGAATCGTCTCGCGCTCCTGCAGGGACAGGTACCGCGGGTCGACGGCTTTCTCCAGCACTGACAGAGGTATTGGTTCGCCGGGAAACTCTGTCGTTCCGGCGGGGGTCATAGTAGTCACACCATGGTTGTAATCGACCACACGCCCGTCCGGGTAAATGCGCCGACGACCGGTTCTGCGGATCCCGCGTTCCCACTCCCTGGCAGTCTTGGGATGCACACCCACTGCAGTGATGGCCTCGCCCCGACTCATCCCCGCGCTGCGCAGACGCAGAAACTCCTCACGCCTGCCAGAACCCGGGGGTTTACTCGCAATGCCTGCTTCCGAGGCCCAGCGGTGGCAAGTGTTCACGTTCAGCCCGAGTTCCGCCGCTGCCAGCGTCACACTGCCCACCTGATGAAGGACGCGGTAAAACTCATCCCTCTGTTCAGGCGTGTACTTCTTCCTCACCGTTTGCTCGTTTCGGACACCGATCTTGCGGCACCACTGGTAACACGTCATCCGGTTGAGTCCGAGCTCCGAGGCGGCATCAGTGACACTGCCGAGGCGATCAAGGACCCGGAAAAACTCCTCCCTCTGTTCAGGCGTGTACTTCCTCTTACTCGAGGACTCTTCGCTTAAAGACGACACGGTCGTTGCAACTCCCAAAAATTCTGGGTGTTGCAACGACCGCTAGAACCCAAGA
>NZ_JBZAYA010000048.1:0-1555 GCF_058244265.1 Arthrobacter sp. SE2
CGGAATTTGTCAAGGTGAATGAGGCCAGTGGGAGTTAGGCTGCTGCTTTTGTGTCGTTTTTCTCGGCTGGTTTGTTGATCCAGGCGGCGTCGGGGATGGCGAGGATTTTGGGGTCGTTGTTGGTGGTGAATCGTTCGGGTGTTTTTGCCCGTGCGGCGGCGAGGGTTTTGGTGCGTTCGAGGGCTTTGCCGGCGGCCAGTCCGTAGTGGACGTCTGCCGGGGTGTTGAGGCCGATACCGGTGTGGCAATGGGTGTGGTTGTACCCCTCGACGAAGGATTCCATGAAGGCCCTCGCGTCAGGCAGGGAGCCGAAGCGTTCGGGGAATTCGGGAGCGAACTTCAGTGATTTGAACCAGGCCTCGCTGTACGGATTATCATTGCTGACCCGGGGCCGGGAATGGGACCGGGTGACTTCCAGGTCCGAGAGCAGCGCGGCGACTGTTTTGGACGTCATCGAGGTGCCACGGTCCGCATGCACGATCTGAGGGACGCCGTGGATCCCGAAGATTTCCTTCATCATTTCCACGGCCAGTTCGCCGGACTCCTGGGCGTGGACGTAGGCGCCGACAATGTAGCGGGAATAGATGTCGATCATCACGTAGCAGTCGTAGTATTTGCCCTTGATCGGGCCAGCGAGTTTGGTGATGTCCCACGAATAAACCTGCCCGGGGCCAGCCGCGACCAGCTCGGGCACGGCCCGGGCTGGGTGGCGTGCCTGTCGGCGGCGTTCCTTGACCTGGCGGTTCTCCTCCAGGACGCGGTAGAACGTGGAGATTGAGCACAAGTAGATGCCTTCATCCAGGAGTCGGGCATAGATCTGCACCGGCGGCAGGTCGATGAAATCCGTCGAGTTCACCGTCGCCAGGATGTGTGCGCGCTCGGCCGCTGAGAGCTTGTTTGCAGGCGCCGGGGCCGGCGGAGGGTCTTCCATTGCGATGCGGGGTTTACGGGTTGCTGTGGCTCTGGAGACCCCGGCAATCACGGCTGCTTCCCTGGTCGGGAAATCCGCCTGGGTCAGGGCGGTGTAGGCGCCCATCAGGGTTTCTTGTACCAGGGCTGCTGCTCCGCGCTTTCGGAGATATCCTCCAAAAGCAGTCGTGCTTTTTCCATAATCGACAACGCAGCTTCAGTCCGTGCCAGCTTGCGTTCACTCACCTCAAGCTGCCGACGTAGACGCCCGATTTCTGCCTGTTCAGCAGTGGGCTTGCCGATCTTTTCCCCGGGCTCCTTGCCCTCCAGGACGCCGGCGTCGCGGAGCTTGCGCCACTCGGTGATCTGTGATGAATACAGGCCCTCACGGCGCAGGTATGCCCCGCCGCCGGTGCCGTCGTCACAGGCCTGCTGATACGCATCCAAGTACGCCAATTTTTGTGCCGGAGTGAACGACCTACGAGAGGACGGCCCACCGGCGCGGGGGCCAGCATTGCTCATGGACCCATTCTCCCGCGGCGGGGAAATCGTGGAGACAGACATTAGTGGTGATCCTGATTCTCGCCCTACGGATTAGACGAAGTTGCAATGAGCCGCTGGCCTCATCCAACCCTGACACGTAGGG
>NZ_JBZAYA010000049.1:0-1485 GCF_058244265.1 Arthrobacter sp. SE2
GGCCCTTCGCAGATGAGCGTGGTTAGGGCCGTCTGACGCCTAGGGCAGGAGCGTGTCCTGATGCCGCTGCGGCGTGGTGCGGGAGGAGAGAGGTCAGGGCCTCTTTGAATTGGTAGCGACCAAGCTTCCAAATAAAAAAGAGACCCTGATATGGCCAATGCTACTTCCTGCCCGGGCGGTCGCTGGTGCGAGCGGGCAGACGCGCTTCTTGGTGTCGACGGCATCCACGTCTGCTCTGTCACGACGTGCAGAACCGGCCTGGTTCTGCACGTCGAGACAGCCGAAACCGTCAGCGGTTGCCCGGACTGCGGCGTCGTCGCGGTCGGGCACGGCCGACGCCAGGTCCGGCTCCATGACACACCCTGTTTCGGGCGGCCGGTGCGGCTGCTCTGGGCCAAGCGTGTCTGGCGCTGCCCGGACCCTGACTGCCCCAGAACCACGTTCACCGAAGAACACCCGCTGGCAGGACCGAGGGCGAAACTCACCGCCCGCGCCGTCGAGTGGGCGACCGACGGCCTGCAGCGCTTCGACACCTCCGTCTCCGCCCTGGCCCACCAGCTCGGCGTCTCCTGGCACACGGCCTGGGACGGGATCAAGGCAGAGGCCGCCCGACGGATCGCAGCGACCGGCCGTCTGACAGGGGTGAACGCGCTCGGAGTCGATGAGCATGTCTGGTCCCATACCGGCCCGCCCGGATCCGGCATGGTCACGGGGATCGTGGACCACACCCGCGACGGGAACGGTGTGGTGCACGCCAGGTTGCTGGACCTCGTCCCGGGCCGGTCCGGGAAGGCCTACGCGGACTGGCTCAAAGCCCGCGGCGAGGAATTCACCGCCGGCATCAAAACAGCGGCGCTGGATCCCTTCCGCGGCTACGCGAACGCGATCCGCGACGAACTGCCCGAAGCCATCACCGTCCTGGATGCCTTCCATGTCGTGAAACTGGGATCGGCCATGGTCGATGAGGTCCGCCGCCGGGTCCAGCAGGAGACCCTGGGCCACCGGGGCCGCAAGGGCGACCCGCTCTACGGGATCCGCCGGACCCTGCAGATCGGGGCCGAACACCTCACCGAAAAACAATCCGTCCGGCTCGACGCGAAACTCAACCTCGGGGACCCGGACCACGAAGTCACCCTGGCCTGGCAGTGCTACCAGAAGCTCCGAAACATCTACCACGCCAGGCCGGAGCGGGGCAGGGAACTCGTCAACGAGGTGATCTCCTCGTTCCCGTCCTGCCCGATCCCCGAGGTCTCACGACTGGGCCGGACACTCAAACAATGGAAGACGGCGATCCTGGCCTACTTCGACACCCACGGCGCTTCCAACGGACCCACCGAAGCGATCAACGGCGTCATCGAGACCACCCGCAGAATCGCCCGAGGCTTCCGCAACTTCACCAACTACAGACTCAGATGCCTACTGGCCGCCGGCGGCCACCGCCCCTACCGAATCAAACAGACCAACCATGCCTAAATGCGAAGAGCC